>CAZJBZ010000224.1:0-7714 GCA_964543975.1 uncultured Spirochaetales bacterium | reverse complement strand
GTTAGTTAAAGAGAAAGGAGCAAACTCGATGAATAAAAAATTAATTCTATTCGCTCCTTCTTCGTACTGCCGGAGTACCATCGGTTTGCTGACCGTTACGAGAGGGACCCCACCAGTTTCTTGAATTGGTCACCACGATCGAATTCGTTTAAAAACAGTTCAAAAGAGGCGCAGCCGGGAGAGAAAAGTACCGCGTCCCCCGGTCGAGCGGTGTTGAATGCCTCTGTAAAGGCCTCTTCAAGGGATGGGTATTCTTCGGCATCGTTTCGTCCTTCCTCATCCAATACCTGTTTTATTTTTTCGGTAGCGCTGCCTCGGAGAAGGATGATGCGTTTCGGCCCTGCTATAATCGCTCTGAATGCGTCGAAATTCAATTTTTTGTCGGTCCCGCCGGTGATGAGGATTATCGGATTTTCGATGCTGTTGACTGCGGCAACGGTGGCCTCGGGAATTGTCGCCGCGCTGTCATTATAAAACGATATTTGGTTGATCGTCTCTACCAACTCCAGTCTGTGCGGTATTCCCGAGAACTCCGCGGTCCGCCGCCGTATCAAATTGCTTTCCAATCCATAGAGCCTGCAGATCATCCCGGCGCAGAGCAGATTGGTCCTGTTGTGAATTCCGGAGAGCCGTATCGTTTTCGGGATGATCAGTTCCTTCGTGTCATTCGGATGGTGAAACCAGCCTCTTCCGTCCGAAGCGACAGTCCCGCCGCATCCGTCCCGGCCTGGGACTACACTCCCTCCGCTCTGCGGCGGGTTCCCAACCGTGAAATAGTGTTTCTTTCCGGCCGTGGACTGTGCGAAATAGGGGGTGTAGGCGTCATCATAGTTCAGAACGACATCATCATCCGCCTTCATGGACCGCAGAAGCAGCGATTTATCATAGACATAGTCGTTCATTGAATCGTAATGGTTCATATGGTCCGGCAGGATGACGGTTATCGCGGCTATCCTCGGATGAAGGACTTTTTTCCCTTCAAGATCGGCCAGCTGCCACGATGAAAGTTCCAGCACCACCGGGGTCTCCGGGTCCGGGGGATTGATAAAATCCGGATCATCGAAGAAGGTAAGGGGCGAAACCGTTATATTCCCGCCCAACCGGGTACGCGGATATCGACCGGTTAGGACATACGCCGCCGCCGAACTGGTGGTGGACTTGCCCTTGCTTCCCGTTATACCGATAACCGGTCTCGGATTAAGGCTGAGAAACACCGACATATCGGTTTCTACCCGAGGGGCAGCCTGCAGAAAGGGGGAGCTTTTGGGGACGGCCGGGTTTTTTATGACTAAATCCGACCTAGTAAAATCAGTTTTTTCATGGCGCCCTAAAACATAACGTACCGAATATGGGTTCAGCTTTTCAATCGACGGTTTCAGCGTCTCTTCGTCCCGAAGGTCGGTTATCGTAACCTCTGCCCCTCGTTCGGCAAAGAACCGAGCGGACGCCAAACCTCCTCCGTGTAATCCCAGTCCCATAACGGTCACTTTCATCCCGGGCACCATCTTCAGGTCAAAACTCAAGCTGATACTCCTTCATGTCCCGGTCATTCAGGTATCGTTTAACGGTTATATTGTCCATAATTTCAGGCAACTGCGTATTGACCCGTTCCTTGATATTTACGAACTCTTCCATTTTCTCATTGAACTCCTTCTCCCTCAATGCGTTTTGGATCGATTCCATCTCCGGTTCGATAAATTGCAATACCTTATGAAAAAAGGGCACATGTCTCTCGCGGGATTCGGGGGTCATGTCGAAGAGGGCGTGACAGATCGTTTTGAACTTGCATATAAACGGATAATATGGATAGGTCCGTTTTCCCCAAGGAAGAAACAGTTTTGAAAAAAACTTCGTCAACTCCGAATCCATCCAAATTCCTTGCACAAAATAGCCTCGCCCTGTTTCACCGATCCAGGTTTCCGAAACTGTCGGCTTTATCCGGAACGACTTGAGTCTGCCGTCGCTTTTTTGCACCTCTGCCAAAGGGATGAGCTCACCTTCCAAAAAAAGATGTCGTGTTTTATACATTGCGGTTGTATCGTTCGTTCCCCGTTCGACGATATCGGCTTCATGCGTTTTGAACAGGAGGTCCAACCGAAGAAGGAAGAGCACCGAGAGGTCTTCGATTCGGAACAATTGAAAAAAACAGGGCTTGAGAATTTCTCCCGGATCAAAAAAATAGATGAGATTTTTAAAAACATTCGGAACAAGGGGGACTAATGTACGTAAAAAATCGCGCAGTATGCTTATATATTCCTTCGTCGGTTCTTTCTCCTCAATATTGTGATGGATCGGAAGATGGGGTACGATAAACTCCCGATCGAGGTTGAGGAAAAAATCTTCGTTTTGATTGAAGTGGTAGCTATAGCGTACCCCCGCGCCGTTTTCGGCGGCTATGAGTGTGTTTATCGGATTATCAGAATGGTGGAGGTGTACGGTTCCTTCGCGTTCTTCCATGAATTTCTCGTAGAAACAGGGCTAGGTGGTAATTTTCGTTCCTGATTCTTACATACTATACTGATAGAAGAGCGGTTTACGCAACCTACTTGACGTTATTATTTTAAACATTGCATAATGACCGACCGGTTCTCATTTTCTATATAATGGAGGCACTTATCGTTTCCGGCTAATGTGCGAGGGCCTTGGTAGAAAATATGTAGAAAAGTAGTGTATTTTGTTTTATACTAAATAGAAGGAGAAAAAAGCAGTGCCTTGCGGACGAAAAAGAAAACGGCATAAAATCGCGACTCATAAGCGAAAAAAGAAGCTGAGAAAAAACAGACATAAGAAGAAATAGATTGAGGCACTTGCAAGAATAACCCTTTTCAAAGTGCGGAGAAAATATGATATTGGATCGAATCAACTCTCCTGATGATCTTAAGCAGCTTGGCGTTCCTCAACTTCAGAGTTTGGCGAGGGAGATACGTCAACGGATTATCGAAGTGGTCAGCAAGAACGGAGGTCATTTAGCTTCTAACTTGGGGGCCGTCGAATTAACGATCGCTTTGCACCGGGTCTTTAATTCACCTCAGGACAAAATTATCTGGGATGTCGGACATCAGTGCTATACACACAAACTCTTAACCGGAAGGCGAGACTCTTTCGCGTCAATCCGCTGTAAGGGGGGATTAAGCGGTTTTCCCAAACGTCTGGAGAGCGAGCACGATATTATCGAAACCGGTCATTCTTCCACCTCGCTATCGGCAGGCTTGGGAGTTTTAATCGGGCAGGAACTTTCCGGGGTGGAAGGGAAGGTGATCTCGGTCATCGGCGACGGTGCTTTAACGGGGGGGATTGCGTATGAAGCCCTCAATTGCATCGGGCATCTTCAGAAAAAACTTATTATCATCCTCAATGACAACAACATGTCGATAGCTCCAAACGTAGGCGCACTGTCGTCTCATTTAAGTCGTTTGACCGCGACAAATCTCTATCAAGACCTTCGTGACAGAATAGATACGACTATCAAAGGAATACCCCGCATCGGCTCTCAATTGTATGATTCGGTAGTACGACTAAAAAAAGGCGTGAAAGCCGTTTTTTACAACGAGAGCATTTTTTCCGATCTCGGTTTTGAATATGTCGGTCCAATTGACGGGCACAATATTTCCGTGCTCCTCGATGTATTGAGGGACGTGAAGGATTTAGACAGACCTGTTGTGGTCCACTTGGTAACGAAAAAGGGAAAGGGATATGACCATGCTGAAGGCAATCCGAGTCTCTATCACGGCGTCTCTCCCTTTTCTGTTGTGGACGGGAAGATCGAGAAAAAGAACATCCTAACCTATACCGAAGCGTTTTCCGATCTCATGTTGGATTTCGGCAAGAGCGAAAAAAAAATCGTCGCTATTTCGGCCGCGATGACCAAGGGGACCGGGCTTTCTCCTTTTGAAAAAGAATTCCCCGATCGTTTTTTTGATGTGGGCATTACCGAACAGCATGCCGTCACATTTTCGGCCGGTTTGGCCCTTTCCGGAATGCGGCCCGTTGTCGCACTCTATTCGACGTTTCTTCAGCGGGCCGTCGATCAGATCATCCACGATGTGGCCCTTGTCAAGGCACCTGTTGTTATCGCTCTCGACCGTTCGGGTTTGGTCGGAAATGATGGTGACACCCATCAAGGGGTTTTCGATGTTCCGCTCCTGCGCGGCATACCGAATATGACTCTCACGGCACCCGCCTCTGTTGAAGAGATGAAGCTTCTTTTCCAACGAGCATTGGAAGAAAACGGACCGACGGTGGTCCGATATCCGAAAGCGATCTGTCCTTCGATTCCTGAAACCGATGTTCCCGCGGAACCGGGAAAGGGAATATTTATTCGGAGGACCGAAGAAGACATCCTGCTTTTAGGTGTCGGTAGTATGACAAACATCCTCATAGAAGTTGCATCGCGGCTTCATGAGCAAAACATCGGAAGCGATGTCTACAACCTGCGGTACCTGAAACCGTTAAATGAACGATATTTAGTCGACATTCTTTCAGCATATCGATTTGTTTTCTGTTATGAAGAGGGAAGCGAGCGGGGCGGTATCGGTGAAGCGGTCATGGGTCTTTGTAAGAAGCATAATCTTTCGGTCACATTTTTTTATAAAGGTGTCCCCGACAGTTTTATACCCCACGCGCAACGGGAGGAGCTGCTTCATGATTGCGGACTTGACTGTTCATCGGTCGAACAGGAAATAGTAAAAACCCTCACCTCTTCAACCCACCTCAGGGTGATGAAAAGGAAAACCGCCGGGAACGGGTAACCTGCAATATCAATTTCCCACACTTCCTTCTCTTTTTCCCAAATCGGTTTTGGTGTATAGTATAAGACCTTATTGAAAAAAGTATGAGAAGGAGTTGGAATTGTGTCTGCGAAAATAAAATGTATCTTGGTAATCAACTGCGGTAGTTCATCCCTCAAGTATGAGGTGTATGAAATGCCTGATCGGAAGAGTTTGGGAAAAGGCGTGGTGGAACGGATCGGCCAAAGCAACGGATCAATCCATCAAACATCGATACATGATGATTTTGAGATGAAAGCCGAAGTCGAGGACCATAAGAAGGCGATGAGAATGGTCAGGGAGGTTTTGACCGATGAAAAACGGGGAATCCTTCACCGATTTTCCGATATCGACGGTATCGGCCATCGAGTGGTGCATGGAGGTGAGGAGTGTTCTTCTTCAGTAGTCATCGATGATGAGGTGCAAAAGGTCATTGAAAAAAATATTGAATTGGCGCCTCTCCATAATCCTGCGAATCTGACCGGTATCCAGGCCATCTCCGAACTGCTGCCGCGTAAAAAGCAGGTGGCGGTTTTCGATACCGCGTTTCATCAAACACTGCCCGCGGCCGCCTATCTCTACGGCCTGCCTCGCGAGTTGTATCAGAAGTATAGAATTCGGCGTTATGGGTTTCACGGGACCAGCCATCGGTTTGTCGCGAACGAAGCAGTTCGATTGGTAAAACGCTCTATGGATAACACGAATGTGATATCGTGCCACTTAGGAAACGGGGCATCCATAACGGCCATCGCTCACGGAAAATCAATCGACACCTCGATGGGTTTTACTCCTTTGGAGGGGCTGGTCATGGGCACGAGAAGCGGTGACCTCGACCCCGCCATTATTTTCTACCTGTTAGAGCGAGGTTTTACACCGGAGGAGTTGTATGAAATCGTCAACAAAAAGGGCGGACTCCTGGGGATTTCCGGTATATCGAATGACTTGCGCGATTTGGAAACGGCGGCGGAGCAGGGCAATAAAAATGCCATTGGGGCCTTGGATGTATACGCGTACAGGATTCGTAAGTACATTGGAGCGTACGCGGCGAATATCGTCAAGATGGATATTCTGGTTTTTACCGGCGGAATCGGTCAATTCGGCATGCGCATGAGAGAACGGATTTGTCACAGATTGGAAAACATCGGTATTTTCCTCGATTATGAAAAAAATTTGGAAAACGGACCGGCAAAGGGGATTATTTCGGCCGATTACTCTCCGACCGCCATCTGTGTGGTGCCGACCAACGAAGAGCTTCAGATCGCTATCGATACCTACGACATTCTGTTTAAGAATAATGGGGGGGAGGGGGAAGGATGATGACATTCGGTCCCGTTCCGTCTCACCGTTTAGGAAGAAGTCTGGGGATAAACACCATAGTGAATAAGGCGGACAAACTCATTGAAACTTCCTATAGAAATGATATCTATTATCCGCGGAAAAGGTCTTCGTGAATGAGAAAGGGAGATGAAAAGCTTCCCGCCATCGGGTGGGTTGAGTGGTTTTCGTTTCCGAGGTTAGGAATCGATGCTATTAAAGGCAAAATAGATACGGGGGCCCGCACCTCATCGATCCATACCTGGTATATAGAACCGTTTTTTCACGATGGTGTTAAAATGGTCCGTTTTGGGGTGCATCCGCTTCAAGAGCGTGAAGATATTTCTCTTATTTGTACCACTGAAATTTTCGACAAAAGACGCATCACCAACTCCGGAGGCCATCGGGAATGGCGTTATATCATTCGGACACCGATTACATTCCGCGATACGACGTGGCTTGTGGAGATGACATTAGCGAAAAGAGATACGATGAAGTATCGGCTTCTGATCGGTCGCACCGCGATTGTGCACCGTTTTTTAGTCGATCCTTCCCGAAATTATTCGGGAGGTAAAATAGTAAAGCCATGAAAATTGTTATTTTATCGAGAAAACCGAAACTGTATACAACCAGGCGGTTGATAGAGACGTCACTTCAGAGAGGACATGAAGTCAAGGTCATTGATCCACTCGGCTGCTATATGAATGTTACCTCGAATCGTCCCTCCATCCACTATCGCGGTGGGGAGATCAGAAACGTTGACGCCGTTATTCCCCGCATCGGCGCCTCGATTACTTTTTACGGAAATGCTGTGGTGCGGCAATTCGAGATGATGGGGGTCTACTGCCTCAATGAATCCATCGCCCTGAGCAGAGCGAGGGACAAGCTGCGCAGTCTTCAATTGTTGGCGAGGAAAGGTATCGGGCTGCCGGTTACCGGGTTTGCTCATTCCACCATGTACACGGAGGACCTCATCAGTTTAGTCGGCGGTCCGCCGTTGGTGGTGAAGCTGCTGGAAGGCACCCAGGGGATCGGTGTGGTTTTGGCTGAAACAAAGAAAGCTTCACAGAGTGTTATCGAGGCATTTCGAGGATTGAACGCGAATATCCTGGTGCAGGAGTACATAAAGGAGTCGCAGGGAAAGGACATCCGTTGTTTCGTGGTTGGAAACAGAGTAGTCGCCTCCATGCTGCGGACCGGTAAGGAGGGTGAGTTCCGTTCCAACCTACACCGGGGAGGAACGGGGGAACGGGTGAAGATTACTCCGGAAGAGCGGAGCACGGCAATCCGGGCCGCGAAGATTATCGGCTTGAATGTCGCGGGCGTGGATATACTGCGGTCCGAACGGGGACCGGTCATTGTAGAGGTAAACGCCTCACCCGGCTTGGAAGGAATTGAGAAGGTCAGCGGCCGGGATATAGCCGCGGCAATTGTGATCTATATTGAGAAAAACGCGAAAACAGGAAAACGTCGATTGATCGATTCAGGATAGCGTCCCGCTTCAACAGCCCGGGGATTGGTGCTCTCTCTACGCGTTATACGTTCCGGCGCTTACATTCCCTCCGCTTCCGGTCCAGTTGGTGTGGAAAAACTCTCCCCGTGGTTTGTCGATTCTTTCGTAGGTATGGGCCCCG
>CAZJBZ010000223.1:0-7716 GCA_964543975.1 uncultured Spirochaetales bacterium | reverse complement strand
TTTATGATATGATCAACTTTTTTCTTTTTTTTCTGATTTAGGAGATTTTTATGAGTCAGAAAGCCGACTTTGGAATGAAAAAGGACGCGGCATACGCACTGTTGGTTCCAACCAGCATGGGGATCCGCATTACACCTACCGACAGACAACCGGTCCATTGCAGCGACACATTTAAAATGCAGGCGACCAGCGCGGAAACGAATGTGGTGAGTATTTCATCCTATTTGGGGCTTCCGGTTAAGGTGCTTACAACTTTTGTGAAGGAAAGCCCAATCGCCCGGTTCATCAAAGACGATCTCGGTTCCCGGCACATGGACTACGAAGGGCCCGAAGTCGACCAAGGAAGCCCCTGGGGCTATCGGCATCAAATAAACATTGCAGACAGCGGTTTCGGCGCGCGCGGTCCCAGAGTGTTTAACGACAGGGCGGGGGAAGTCGGCCGTACTCTTAATGTAAAGGATTTCGATCTTGATAGAATATTCGGAAAAGAAGGGGTACAAATAATCCATCTTTCGGGTTTAGTGGGAGCACTTTCTCCCGAGACGAGTCAATTCTGTTTGGAACTGGCGAGGGCCGCCAAAAAATACGACACTCGTGTTTCGTTCGACCTCAACTACCGGGCGTCGTTCTGGAAAAATCGGGAGCAAGAACTACGCGATATTTTCTCCGAGATCGCCGGTATGGCCGATCTTCTTCTCGGAAATGAAGAAGATTTTCAACTCTGCCTCGGAATTCAGGGACCGGAGGCGGGAGGAAAAGACATCGCCGCCAAAATCGACGGCTTCAAAGAGATGATCGGAAGAGTAAAACAGGCGTTTCCCTCGGCCTCCGTGTTCGCCACAACGCTGCGGCAGGCAGTGAGTGCTAACTGCCATCTCTGGGGTGCTGTTATGTCGGCAGGTGACGAGTGGTATATCGAAGAACCGAGAGAAATCGAAGTGATCGACCGCATCGGCGGAGGTGACGCATTCGTCGGCGGTCTGCTCTATTCCGTTTTGCGAGGGTGGGATACTGAGAAGTGGATCCGGTTCGGCTGGGCCACCGGCGCGATGGCAACAACCTTCTTGACCGACTACGTTCAGCCTGCCGACGAAGAGCAGGTGTGGAGCGTTTGGGAAGGCAACGCGCGAGTAAAACGGTAAGCGGGAAGGAAACACCTGCGAAACGCACTCAGTAAGCGGTAAACGGCATCTGATACAATCGAGATTTTTGCATATGCTTTCTTTAAATTTGCGTTAGTTTTGAATCCGTTTTGTCTCTTTTCGGCCGTTTTATGATAAAATCTCCCACCATAATACCGGTTGGAATAAGGGGGCTGATCGATGCCTAAACGGTTTAGCAAGGAAGAGCGGAGCTGGGTCCTCTACGATGTGGGGAATTCGGCTTTTTCTTTGACCATTTCCACGACGATTTATACGATCTTTTTCAACACCCTCGGCACACAGGCGGGTCTGGGTGCGGAAGAAACCACGAGCGCGGTAGGCTTTATCAACTCCTTTGCCTTTTTGCTCATCGCCATTTTATCCCCGCTCTTAGGAACGTATGCCGATTACAAAGGACAGAAAAAACGGCTCTTCGTAGTATTCGCACTTCTCGGTATCCTCTCGGTCGTCTCGATGGTATTCATCCGCGAAGGAAAGTGGATGACGGCTGCCATTATCTATAATTGTGCAACTTTGGGGTTTGCGGGAGCAAATATCTTTTATAACGCTTTTCTCCTCGATGTTTCCTCCAATGAAAGGCTTGATAAGGTTTCGGCGGCCGGATTCGGCTGGGGATATATCGGCTCCACTATTCCCTTTTTGTTTTCACTGGGAATCATTTTCGGTTTCTTCAACAGCGAAGACGGGATCCTCATGGGCGGATTTGCCGCAGCATTTATCATCACGGCAGTTTGGTGGTTTATTTTCACCCTTCCGATGATGTTTCGTGTTCAGCAACATTACGGCTTGGAGCCGTCTCCGACACCCTTCAAAGATACCTTCCTCCGGCTTTGGAATACGTTACGAAAAATCCGCTCTTACAAGCCTGTGTTCATTTTTCTTATCGCCTACTTTCTCTACATAGACGGAGTGGACACGGTCATCGTCATGGCGATGGATTTCGGGATGAAACACTCTTCCATGGGAGAAATCCAACTGGTCCTGATCATTTTGGCCATCCAGTTCGTGGCCTGGCCTTTTACCATCCTCTACGGCAACCTCGCCGGTAAAATCGGGACGAAAAAGATGCTCTACGCGGGGATCTTTACCTACTGTGTTATTACATTAATCGCCGGTCTGCTGGAATCTTTCCCAGAAGGATGGATCAACTACATCTTCATCGTGATCGCGTTCTTAGTCGGCACGGCCCAAGGCGGTATACAGGCGTTAAGCAGGTCATATTTCGGTTTGCTTATTCCCAGAAAATACTCCGCGGAGTTTTTCGGCTTTTTCAACATCTTCGGTAAATTCGCGGCGATTTTCGGCCCCTTGGTTATAGCACTCTTCTCATTAATAATGAAGGGAACGATTCTGGAAGCCGGACCGTTCCGATTTACCGGCTACTCTCTAGGCATTCTATCGCTTCTTCTCTTTTTCATAGCAGGGGGCCTCATCCTCAAGTACGCGTCGCGAGAGGAGAAAACCTGATGCCGAAGGAGCGCACCCACTGGTTTCTGGCCCTCCGTATGCGGGACGCACTTCCTGATACAGGACCCATCCAATCCGGAGGGTCGGACGCAGGAACCCTGAAAGAATTGTTGGAGCGGGAAGAGGCAGCCTACCTGCTCGGAGCGGTCGCCCCGGATTCCGCCTTTTATAGTGAGGACCGGGAACAGTTGGACGAAGAACTGCTCAACCGTTACCACGGCAGGGACAATGACCGAAATCTTCTCTTTTTAAAGGAAGCGGCCCGCCGGCAGCTACACTCTTCGGAACGGCAGCGTTCATTCCTCTACGGTATTACCGCTCACATCGTCTCCGACGCCTGTTTCCATCCATTGGTCTACTACTTTTGCGGCTGGGAGGAGCATCCTGACAACCGGGTCGAATCGAAATCACTCGCACGGCATATGCGTCTGGAAACTCTCCTGGATATTTTTTATTGCGGCCGTTATGCCGAGACGCCGGCAGCCGAAAAAGCGAAAACCGTTACCATTACGGACCTCTTGCGAGACGTCGAAACAGATACGCTTGCCGCGACGGGAAACGCTCTCTTCATGCCAAACTTTCCGGAGCCGGACCGAAAAATGGGCGAGCACTTTAAGAAACACGCGTCTCTCTATTCTCGGTTTTCCCGGCCGGATTACCGTCTTCTCTCATGGCTTCTGTTCCTTTCTGGAATAACCCTTCAAGGGAAAAGGGACATTATCTATCGCAATCCGGTTTTCCCCCTTCACGATAAGGAATTGCTCTACCGCCATCCCTCAACCGGAGAAAAACGGCAAACGACGTGGGAGACAATCGCCGAAAGGACCGTTGAGGCCGGTTGCGGTGTTCTAATCGAAGCTTATCAGGGCATCGACTCCGATTCCATTGACGATCTTCCCGAAGGTCTTTCTTCGATAATCGATATCCCCTCAAGCCGAGAACTCCGATACTGCAATCCCGTGTCTCCGCGAAGCCTTTTTGCGTAAACGGGAATACCCCCCACCCGCGGCGCGGCTGTACCCGACCTTTCTGTTTGACTTTTCTGTTTTTGGGACTATACTGCATCAGAGGAGTGAAAAATTATGCTAAAAGCACAGATGACACTCGATAAAGATTTTATTATCGGCGATATTGATGAACGACTCTTTGGTTCATTTATTGAACATATTGGCAGGGGAATCTATACCGGCCTCTATGAACCGGACCATCCGAACGCGGATAAGAACGGTTTTCGAAAAGATGTTATCGAACTGATAAAGGAACTGCGGGTCCCGGTTGTCAGATATCCGGGAGGTAATTTTGTCTCCGGGTATAAGTGGGAGGACGGGATAGGTCCCCGGGCCAAAAGACCGCACCGGTTGGATTTGGCGTGGCGAAGCATTGAAACCAACCAATTCGGTTTGGATGATTTTATTACCTGGTGTAAAACCGTCGGCACCGAACCGATGATGGCCATCAACCTCGGCAGCCGGGGCCTGGAAGAGGCCATGCAAATAATGGAATATTGTAATCATCCTCAAGGGACCTTCTCCAGTAATCTACGGATCCAAAACGGCCACAAAGATCCGCATGACATCAAACTATGGTGCTTGGGCAATGAAATGGACGGCCCATGGCAGATCGGACATAAAACAGCGGAAGAGTACGGCAGGATAGCCAATGAGGTCGCGCATGTTGCTAAATTGATCGATCCTGCGATTGAACTGGTTGCAGCCGGTAGTTCAAACCCGCGGATGACAACGTTTCCGCAGTGGGAAGCCACTGTTCTCGATGCCTGCTATGATAAAGTGGATTACATCTCCCTCCATATATATTTTGATAATTTTGAAGATGACATATCTACTTTTCTTGCTAAGTCCACATCCATGGACGGCTTTATCGATACGATAGCCGGAACATGCGATTACGTTAAAGCGAAGAAGCGTAGTAAAAAACAGGTCGACATTTCATTCGACGAATGGAATGTATGGTTTCATTCGCGCGAGAAAGACAAGGAAACTGAACCGTGGCAAGTAGCTCCTCCCATTATCGAAGATTCATATACTTTTGAAGACGCGCTTGTCGTCGGCTGTATGATCAATTCGCTTCTCCGGCATGCGGACAGAGTCAAAATCGGCTGCCTGGCGCAGCTGGTTAATGTAATCGCGCCGATTATGACGCAGCCGGGAGGTCCGGCGTGGCGGCAGACAATCTTTTATCCGTTTTACTATGCACTTCGGTACGGGCGGGGAAAATCGATGAAAGTCGCTTTCAACAGTCCGGGATATGAAACGAAGGATTTCGGTTTAGTTCCGTATCTCGATACGGTAGCAACATACGATGAAACGGCCGGCACACTGGCACTCTTTGCCGTTAACCGATCGCAGACTGAGGAGCTGACGATCCAAACGCGGCTGGGTGCCTTTCACAATATCTCTGCTCAGGAGCATATTTATCTCGCGGGTTTCGACCCAAAGGCAATCAACAGCATGGAACAACCGGAAAACGTCATTCCTAAAAAACGGTCCCTGGAGGGAAGATCGATTGAAGACAACCTGCTGACAATCACCCTCCCGCCTTTGTCCTGGAACGTTATAACGTTACAGACAGCACCCCGCGCTTAAGTTCGAGCATGCGGGTTTTCGTACTATCGGTGACGGAGGAAAATGTGGACCGGACTGCCGGAACAAGAAAAAAGCTCTTCATTACTATCGGTATTATGCTCGGCGTTGCGGGAGGATATTTCTTTTTTCCGGATGTGTATCGATCTATGTGGTCCCTTGTCACTCAATTTATCAATGAACCTGAACGGCTTCAGGAGCGTATCACCAGGATGGGGGCGGGCGGTTATCTCTTCATCATACTCATCCAAGTAGTCCAGATCGTCATCTTTCCCCTCCCCGGTCAACTCTCCGTTATTATCGCCGGTGTATTCGGAACCAGTTGGGGATGGATTGCGGGAATGGCGTTAGCGTTGGCGGGACTGACTATCGGTGCCGTATTAGCGTTTTTAGTCGGACGTTATTTTTTTCGAGATTGGGTATCACGGAAGCTTTCCGACAATAAGAGTTGGCAGACTTTTTCCGAACTGTCCGGTGGAAAAGGGCTATGGGTAATCGGTCTTATCTACGTCTTTCCGGGACTGCCGAACGATTTCATGTGTTATGTATTAGGATTGTCGCGGGCCCCATTCGCCAAGTTCGTGTTGGTTTCAACTGTCTGCCGCATTCCCAATGTCGCGGCCACCTTCTTAATCGGTTACTACGCGGGCTACAGCAATTGGCGGCTTGTCGGAATTATTGGAGGAGCGGTATTCATAGCAACGCTTTTCATCTATCTGCGGCGCGAACGAATCGAAGAGTGGGTCCGAGTCAAAGTGAAAGGGGAGGGATAGAGGGGCCGCTCTCCGCGGCTACTCGCCCGCAGGGGCTGTGCCCGCGCCTGACGCTCCCCCGGCTTCCGACTCCAACCGGGCGTTGAACTGTTTCTCTTTACGGATGAGGATAAAGATTAAGATATACCCAGCCACACAGCAAATTGCCGCAGTGATAAGGAACATTGTCGGGATGCCGGCGGCTTCGGCGATCACTCCGCTGATCGAAGGTCCGGTAAACATTCCGATCGCATAGATCGACTGATGCATCCCCATCGCCGTGTTCCGTTCGTTTCCCGCCACATGTTTAATACTCAATCCCATGAGGGTAGGATAGTTGAAACCGTTAGCCAGCCCGAGCATGGCCGCGCAGACAAACAGCACCCAGAGATGCGGAGTGAGGGCAGCGATAACGATGGCGAGACAAAAGAAAAACAAGCCGACAAAAAGAACATATGAATGGCGCTTCGATTTTGATAAAGCGGTATTGAACAGATTCCCGACCGTTAAAGCCCCGATATTGATGGCGATAAGAACACTCTTGCCGATATCACCGGCAGCAAGATGATCCGCACGGATCGGTAGGAAACTGAATGTAATGGCCCACATTCCGAACATGATAACCATGCTGACCAGAGAGGGCATAAGAAAATCGGGACGCATAAACAGCTTGCCTACCGCTTTCAACGAAAATTTGTTGGTTGTATGCCGCTCGACTTTTGAGAAGAGCATGATGATGATGCAGAGTACGGCGGCCCCCGCGGCACAGTAGAACGCCAAGGGATAACCTCCGATGTTGTTGAGGAAACCATTGGAGAGTGTGGAAAGCATACGGCCGAAAGAGCCTACAAACGTCAGCAGAGAGGTCGCGAAAACCGCACGTTTGGCCGGGAAAAAGCTGGAGAATACCGCGATAAGAGGGACCCAGGTACCGGCAGCCAGACCGGTAAACGCTCTTCCGACTCCGAGGGTAAATGTATTTTGACCGATTGCCATGAGGACCGCTCCGATCGCGGAACAGGCGAGCCCCGCCACGATAAGCAGTTTCCTCCGGCCCGTAACGTCAACCAAGACACCTAAGGGGATTCGGATAACCGCCTGCCACAAGCCGTACATGGAAAGGACCAAACCCACGGACGCCAGACTGACTGTACGGGTATTAACGTAGGAAGGAAGTGTCGGAACATAGATATAGAGTGAAATCCAATAGAGAAAAGTGGTAGCAATAAAAACTCGTACCAGCGCTTTGTTGTTGTCCATGTAACGTGTCCTTTGCAATCTCTTCTTCACTTTGTGTCATTTTATCAAGGAGGGCAGGATCATTAACCATACCCTCCAAAATATCTTGATCTTCTCTTACTATTTTTATCATGCGGGACTTATCTGTAGTTCCCGACGTCAAAGCACGCGCTAAATAGAGTAGATCGCCATCGGTGATCAATTGACCCAATCTATTCATACGCTAAAACTCCGGCCGGAATCCCGCTGATTCCTTTTTTTATGAAATCTCCACCTGCACCTTAACACTCGTCGGTTTCGGGTTGGAGGCATATTCGAACGCTTCGATACCGTCTTTGAAGGAGTAGGTGTCGGTAATGAGCGGCTTCAGATCGATCTTACCGGAACCCATCAGGTTTAAAGCACGGGGATAGACATGCGCGTAACGGAATATTGTCTCAATTCGTACCTCTTTCGCTTGAGCGGCCACGATATCGATGGGAACCTTTCCGGCAG
>CAZJBZ010000222.1:0-7743 GCA_964543975.1 uncultured Spirochaetales bacterium | reverse complement strand
GATAGGGGGATAATTTGCGGAACAACCGGTAGAGTACAACCGATGATAGAACGGTACGAGGATCGACGAACGCCGAGTCTTCCGATGGAGATGCGAAGAGAGTTCGATGTCTCCGACGTTGTGGTTTTTATGCCGCAACCGGGTGTCGGTGATGCAAAGGGGACCGAGAGGCTTCGCGGTGCAAATATTCCGATTCGATCCCTGTGGTTGACTCTCATAGGCTACGATGATGCATACAAAATCTCCCTCGTGTTCCAAGTTGAAGATCCCGATACAACAAAAAAACTGGTATTGGTTTCACGGTTGTTGATCCTCGGAATTGTTCGTGAGGCGGGCATAAAAAATTTTTCCAAAGTAAAAGATGAGGTGTCAATTACCGAATATGATACAATAGTGAGAGTGGAAGGTCTCTCTCTGTCCATAACTGAGATTGAGAAAGTCCTTTTAAATTTTTTTCTATGAAAATCGGTGTTATCAATTATCAAGCAGGAAATCTTAAGAGTGTAGAGACTGCTCTTCTCCATTTAGGAGCAGATTATCATATCGGATCGCGGCCTGAAGAGTTGAAACAATCCGATAAGATCATCTTCCCCGGGGTTGGAGAGGCGAAAGCGGCCATGGATGTTCTTAAAGCCCACCGTCTTGATCGGTTTCTTATCGACACAGCCAGATCGGGAAAACCGATACTGGGAATTTGCATAGGGTGTCAGGTTCTTATGGATTATTCGGAAGAGAGCGACACTCAGTGTCTCGGCATAATACCAGGCACTGTCAAGCGGTTTCCGGATAATTCAGGTTTGAAAGTTCCGCATATGGGGTGGAACCAAGTCTCACAAACCGATGACCATTGGCTTTTTAAGGGAATCCCCAACGGTACCTCTTTCTACTTTGTTCATTCTTATTACCCATATCCTTCCGAACGGGAGGCAATTCTCTCATTCACCGATTATGGATTTGGTTTTGCATCGAGTATTTGTAAAGATAATGTGGCGGCCGTTCAATTCCATCCTGAAAAATCCGGCAGGTACGGATTACGTCTCTTACGTAATTTTCTCGAAGCAAAGATATAGGCGGGGAGATAAGGAAGGTTATATGCTTCAGAAAAGGATTATTGTTTGCCTCGACGTGAAAGATGGAAGAACAACGAAAGGTGTTCGATTCAAGGGAAACATCGATGTGGGTGATCCTGTCGCAATGGCAAAAGAATATTATGAACAGGGCGTAGATGAACTGGTTTTCTATGACATTACGGCTTCTTCGGAAGATCGAGCCATTATGATCGATGTTGTCGAAAGGGTCGCGGAACAGATTTTCATCCCGTTTTCGGTCGGAGGAGGGATAGGGCGGCTAGAACATATGAAGCGGGTCCTTTTGGCAGGTGCGGAGAAAATAAGCGTGAATTCCCAAGCTGTAAAGAATCCGTGTATTATCGATGAAGGAGCGGCAGCGTTCGGAAATCAGTGCATCGTTTTAGGGATGGATGCTGCCCGTGATACATCGATGCCTTCAGGTTACCGCGTTTTTATAAACGGGGGAAGGACTGCAACCGAGTTGGATGCCTTACAATGGGCCCATGAGGCAGTGGATAGAGGAGCGGGAGAAATCGTTCTCAATTCTATCGATGCCGACGGTACGGAAGAAGGGTATGAATTGATCGTAACACGGATGATGTCAGAATCGCTCGGGGTCCCGGTGGTCGCTTCGGGAGGAGCAGGTACACCGCACCATTTGGTGGATGTCTTAACGGAAGGGAAGGCTGATGCGGCATTGATCGCTTCCATGGTCCATATAAAAGGGTACACGGTTCCTGAAATAAAGAAACATCTTTCTTTAAGCGGGGTTTTGGTACGGGAAGATTATTAGTTTCTGAGCCTTTATCAAATAATCGTACACTTTTTTGTGATTATTTTCCTAGTTGTCTCTTTACAATAAAATGAGTTATATTTTTATTACATTACAATGAGGAGTGGACAATGCCAACTTACGACTATGAGTGTTTGCACTGCGGGCATACGTTCGAATATTTTCAAATGATGTCGGACGATCCGCTCAAAGAATGCCCGCAATGCGGCAAAGAAGTGCGCCGTCTTATCGGTGGAGGATTAGGAATCATATTCAAAGGCAGCGGATTTTATGTGACCGATAACAGAAAATCGGCTTCCGCGGGGACCCAGACCGCTTCAAAGAGTGAAGAATCAAAAGCTGCGTCAACGACATCGGAAAAGAAAAGCGAAACCTCGGGAACTGATAATTCGTCGAAGTCCAAAGAAAAAACGTCAAAAACTTCATAAGCCGATCATTCATTATCACGTAGTCGGGTTGTGTCGCAATTACCATCTTTTCCCTTTCTAAAATCGGTTACCGGTACACAAGCAGGTTAATCGGCTGGGCGGTCAGGGTACTTTCTCTTCTCAGCCGCTTCGACGGCTTCTCTCAATGTGCCCTCAATGTTGAGCATAGTGTATGATTTTTCCATTGCCAAAAAATCAGGTCGAATGAGCGGATGCTTCGGGGAAAAGAGCGTACAGCAGTCATCGTACGGCAGGATGGAAGTGTCGTAGGTGTTAATCGATCGGGCGATCGTAATTATCTCTTCCTTATCCATTCCAATAAGTGGCCGAAAAACAGGCAGATGGCTTGTGCTTTGCGTAAAACGAAGACTTTCCGGGGTTTGGCTTGCGACTTGACTCAATGATTCGCCGGTGATTAAACAGAGCCCCTGTGTTTTATCGGCAATCAGAGCGGCAATCCTCATCATACAGGCGCGCGTAAGAAGCGTAACTTCTTCTTCATACTTTTTCTGTTTAATTTCTACCTGAATTTTTGTAAACGGCACGATGTAGAGAGTAGTAACACCGAGAAAGAGAGATAATGTTTTTGCTAATGTTTCAACTTTTGTAAGCACTTCATCCGAGGTGTATGGATAGGTGTGGAAATAGACGCTGTTGAGCTGCAACCCTCTTTTAGCCATCAAGTAGCCGGCAACGGGAGAATCGATGCCCCCCGATAGAAGCAGTACCCCTTTCCCTGCAGTCCCTACCGGAAGTCCGCCCGGTCCTTTCCGAGGCGGGCCGTAGAGGACCGCCTTCTCGCGTATCTCTATGTAGAGGATCCAATCAGGATTGTGAACATCAACAGAAAGAGAAGAGAATGAATCACGTAAAAATTGACCGACATCGGACGCAATTTGATAGGAATCGAGTGGAAAGCCTTTATCGGATCGCCGAGCTTCGATCTTAAATCTGGTCCCCTTCCCTTGACTCAAGAACGTTTCCACCATAGTGCATGCGGTTCTTCGTATTGCGTCCATGTTCTTCACCGTTTTGCAAACTTCCGCGAATCCTACGATTCCAAATATTGAGGAGAGTGAGTTTTCAACCCTTTCTCGATTACAATCGGATGTTGAAACATAATAACGTCCCTTATTTCCTGAAAGAGAGCAATCGAAATTTTTCAGTTTTCTTTTTATATTGTCTTTCAACTTTCGTTCAAAATAGGCTTTATTTCCTCCCTTAAGAGCCAATTCACCTACTTTAACAATATAATGCAGTCTATTATCCATACGCACCTATGTTGTCATCGATAGAAGGAGAGGGACCTCATCCCGCAGAGCATCACAAAACTCCGATATCTCTTCCGCGGTCGTTGTGTACCCGAAAGATACTCGTAACGCCGAAAGTGCCGTTTCTTTTGATATTCCCATATGTTCCAATCCTCTGGTTCTTTTTGTCGACGTCCGTGAACACGCGGAACCGGTGGAAACCGCGAAACCTTTGTCACTCAATACCCGTACCAGTATTTCTCCCGGTATTCGCGGTACGAAAAAAGTGATGATATATGGGGAATACAAATCGGTTGATTTTTCCGGAATAAGGCGACAGAATTCCAGTGATTGTATTTGGTTTCGTAGTGTTTTCCGTAATGCTCCGATTTTTATAGAATTGTCCGGAACGAGCGGTATATATTTTTCCATTGTCCTGCTCATTCCCCAGATACCGGGAAGGTTTTCCGTTCCCGGCCTAAAACCCATTTCCTGTTCTCCTCCCGCCGTATAAAAGTCTTTCTCTTTTCTTAGATAGAGGAACCCTGTCCCCCGCGGACCGCGGAATTTATGAGCGCTGAAGGATGCGGAATCGATGTCGAGTTGGTTCATGTCAACCGGAATCTTTGCTAACGCCTGAACCATGTCACAATGGAAGTGGATTCTTGTTCTGTACTCTTTTTCCTTTTTTCTGATGTGATCGGCTATTTCGGCAATCGGCTGGATGGCGCCGGTTTCATTATTGACCAGCATAACGGAGATGAGAGCAGTGTCTTTATCGATCAACTCGGCAAACCGTCGTGGATCTACAATTCCGTCTTCCGCGGCATTGACTGTTTTGATGATCCCGCCTTTCTCCTTAAGGAGAAAGGCGGGATCATAACCGGAAGGATGTTCAATTCCTGATATAATAAGTGAAAAACTTTTTTTCTTTCGCAAAAGAGAACCGAATACTAAATTGTTTCCTTCCGTCCCGCCTGAGGTAAAGATAATCTGTTCCGGTTTTACACCCAGCAGAGAAGCGCAGCGTTGCCGGGTTTCAGTCACTTTATCCCGAGCCTTCTTACCCGGTTTATGGTAGGAGGAGGGGTTCCCGTAATAGTTGAGAGCAATTTCCTGAGATTCCTCCAACACAGCGGGATCC
Source organism: uncultured Spirochaetales bacterium (assembly GCA_964543975.1). Lineage (GTDB taxonomy): Bacteria > Spirochaetota > Spirochaetia > SPDA01 > CAZJBZ01 > CAZJBZ01. The sequence continues at coordinate 3,058 of CAZJBZ010000222.1, read as the reverse complement.
GGAATAGCTGTTGCAGCCCAATCAAGGTAGTTCATACACATGGGAAATTAATATAACGCCGGATCTGTAATTGGGCAAGGCATAGGAACCAATAGTGAGCACCTTACTCGGACTTGTGGGGCCCTACGGGAAGCACCCCCCGAATCTAACCGGAGATCTTGAATAACAAAGCGATATAGTGTAGTGTATTTCATATATGAGTGATAATGCATGTTGCCCTGATCATATAATAGAATCGTATGCCGAACGTTTAAAAGTATGCGGGCATCCGATTAGATTAAAAATTTTATGTCTTATCGAGAAACAAGACGCGTGTGTGACCGATTTGTGGACATGTCTCAATCAGCCGCAACCGGTCGTTTCTCAACATCTCGCCGTGTTAAAAGAGAAGGGTATTGTTCATTCCGAAATACAAGGTAATCGGAGAATCTATTCAATAGCCGATCCATTTATCAAATCAATTATCGAGAATTTCGGCAAAGCCGCTGCAGTTGAATTGCAAACCCGACAATCGCAATAGGGGCTTCTTTTTTTTCGCTTGAGGTAATTGCAGAAATCACCAGCTAAAAAGTATCGAAATAGTTTTCGGGAATTATTCTGATGCTAATCCCTGTATTCTTTCTACAAAATCGAGGATGGTTATAGTTACTCCTATAAGGGCGGTTACCCAGCCGGTGGCCAAAAGAACGTTGCCGACAAATTTATCGCTTTGATATAACAGATTTCGCGCTACAAAAATATGAGTTGCGGGGGGCACGGGATCGGTCGTTTTTACTTTCGTCTTTTTTCCCTTTTCATCGACAAAAAAGATTCCGTTAGGATCGCCTGTCGTATCGTCGATCCCTCCGGCCCGCAGTAAATAATCATAGACGGTGTATTCCATCGAATACGCTTGGACGCCTTGATTGTTTACCTGTCCGGTTACGAAGACGTTTTGTCGTTCCGAAACGTAGATATGAGAGCCGGGAGTTACAATCTCATCGCGGTCTGTTTTCGTCATTTCCGCGTTTTCGTCGATAAAATAGATTCCTTCCGGATTCCCTGTTTGCTTCTCAATTCCGCCTGCTAAAAGGATATAATCGTATACTTTCTTTCCGTGCTGAAAGGGAAATGAACCTGGATTGACCACTTGACCGGTTACGAAAACATTCTGCTTTTTCATCGCTACATAGATGAGGTCTCCCGGGTTCAAAGGAACATTTAATTTATTTGAACGAGTTTCCCACAGTTTCTTAATGTCTAATGTAATCCTTTTTTCGGTTTCGGCTCGTTTGACGTAACTCTCCTCCCGGTCGCTTAAAAAAGGTGTGGGGCCACCTACCGAATCGAGAACTGATAAAACAGACATTCCCGGGTAATAGGGGATGTCCAGCCGAACAGGTTGGGTCGGGACCTGAACAGGAGCATCACCGACGATACGTTTTCCGAATATCGCACCCTCTATCGTAATCATGGGATTGTTCTCGGCGATGGAATGGATGGTAATAACATCGCCGTTTTCTATTGAGAAACTGTTATAACTTTCGGCAATAACATTGATTGTCTCCCGTGTTCCCCGCTCATCCACTCTCATGATGTCCAGCGACTCTTTTGCCGCGTCGGCCGTCATTCCTCCGGCGTAGTTGATAAGGGTTATCAGGGTCTCGTGAGGAAGCAATTCATAGATGCCGGGATACTTTACCTCTCCCTGTATGGTGGCTATGATATCCGCCTGCGGAACGTACAATTTATCTCCCGGACGCAGTCCCGGGTTTGCCGTCAAATCCGCTTTTGAGTAGAATTTTGATATGTCAATTGTTATCCGCTCCTTCTCTTCGTTAATTTCACGAAGCAGCTGAATACCTCGATAACTTGCACCGGTCTTGAACCCTCCCGCTTCAGCAATTCCTTCAATTACTCCCATCAGCGGATTAGCTACTACATATCCCGGTTGGTTAACACCTCCATAGATAAAAACATTAAATTGTGCGGGAGAAGTCAGTTGAAAATTGACATATTGTACGGGCATGAGGTTACTAATTTTACGAATGATATAATCTTGGAGTTCAGGCAACCCCATACCCTCTACATTGATAGTGCCTATGAAAGGTATATTGAGCGTGTAATTATCTTGAAGCTGAATAATATACTCTTCAGAACTTGAAATGGTTCCATCGCTTCGAATACCTGTGGATACGGTTAAGGTATAAATATCACCGGGTGTAAGATTGTAATCGGTCATAATTGAAAAATTTTGTGAAAAATCGGTACTAAGATTTCTTACATTCTGAAAAACAGTGACCTGCAAACCGAAGCCGGGTTTTTCCGGCGATTGTTCGAGGTCGACGGTATCTTTCCCGTTCGTTGTTCCGTCATTGTCCGAACCGCCGTCACCAGTTTCCCGGCCGGCAGTACCCCCCGCCGGTTCCGATTCAGCCGTTCCTTCCTGAGAAAAGAGCGGGAAGGAGACTGTTATTGTAAGAATCAGAAATATCGATATAATTTTTGTCATGGCGGTAATCCTATCAGCATACTTGCGGCGTAGTCAATATTGCCGAATCTTTTCAGTACGAGGCTAAGAAAGTAATGAAAACAATTCAGTTCTCTCTACAGAATAATATCTCGACCATAACATTTATCAACAAAGACGAACTCTTTAGTGAAATTTTCAGCACTTCCAGTATAACCGTATTTGACATCAACACAGTGTGTTATTTTTCTGATTTCGATCGTCCTCATATTGTTTTACCGGCGGGTGAGGAGCATAAAACGTGGAATAGTGTGGCAGCGATTGAGGAAATGGCAATCGGAGAGAATTTAGGCCGTGACGGCATATTCTGTGGAGTAGGCGGAGGAGTTGTCTGTGATATTACGGCTTTCGCGGCCTCCGTCTTTATGCGGGGTGCGGACCTTGTTTTAGTCCCGACGACCCTCCTCGCAATGGTCGACGCTTCTATCGGCGGGAAAACAGGAATTGATTTTGAAAACTATAAGAATATGCTCGGCACCTTTTATCCGGCACGGGAAGTGAGGGTTTGCCTCGAGATGCTGCGAACGTTACCTGATCGGGTTTTTAAGG
>CAZJBZ010000221.1:1454-7759 GCA_964543975.1 uncultured Spirochaetales bacterium | reverse complement strand
CGAAATTTTGAGGTTCGGAGTGTTAGGACATCCAGGAAAGGATGCTGTCTCAATACTTGATATCCCCCCATCATATCTTTACATTATAACCATGGTTATTCAAACGAATGATATTCGTATTGCGAAATCACTTCCGCTTATCCCGCCGTCGGAATTGAAGGCCGAACTTCCGCTGACGGAAGCCGGCAGTAAAACAGTATCTCGAGGCAGAGAGCAGATCGATCATATTCTCAAGAGAGAAGACCATAGAATGCTTGGTATCATCGGCCCATGCTCTATTCACGATCCGAAAGCGGCATTGGAATACGCCAAACATCTCAATGATTTCGCCCAAGAGGTTCGGGACCGGCTCATACTCATCATGAGGGTCTATTTCGAAAAACCGCGAACCACTATCGGCTGGAGAGGCCTGATTACGGATCCTCATCTCGACGGTTCGTACGATATAGCCCATGGATTAAAGACCGCGCGAAAACTCTTGCTTGATATCACCGGTCTCGGCCTTCCGGTCGGATCTGAAATGCTCGATCCTATCGTGCCACAGTATATTGCCGATCTTATTTCGTGGGCTTCAATTGGTGCCCGCACTACTGAAAGTCAAACACACCGTGAAATGGCCAGCGGTCTTTCCATGCCGGTCGGTTTTAAAAACAGTACAGACGGAAATTATGAACTAGCTTTAGACGCACTCCGATCGTCGGCTCATCCCCACAGTTTCATCGGTATCGATCAAAAGGGGCAGACCTGCGTTCTTCAAACTGCCGGCAATTCTTCGACACACATCATTCTACGAGGCGGACGCAACAGCCCGAACTATTATGAAGAAAATGTAGAGGAAGTGGAAAAACTTTTTAAACAATTCAACATCAAACCCGCCATAGTCGTCGACTGCAGTCATGCCAACTCCGGGAAAAAGCCTGAGAGGCAGGAACGAGTTCTTCGATCGATTATTGACCAGCGAGTAAGAGGAAAAAATTCCATTATCGGATTCATGATTGAGAGTAATTTGGAAGGAGGAAAACAGACTATTCCTCAAACAAAGCAGGAACTGAAGTATGGTCTTTCCATTACGGACGGTTGCATCGGCTGGGATAAAACGAGACAACTGTTACAAGAGGCATACGCAATGCTGAAGGAGGAACAATGAAACGAGCAGCACTTTTTTTAGCGGACGGATTCGAAGAAGTCGAAGCGATTACACAGATTGATTTCTTACGCCGAGCAGGGATTGAGGTGATAACCGCCGGTATCGGGAAAAAAGAGATTACCGGTGGTCACAATATCCGTATTCTTACCGATGTCGAGGTGCATGATTTGGACGCGAATCTCGACGCTGTCGTTATCCCCGGCGGAATGCCGGGCGCGGAGAATGTTGCGGCTTCAAAACAGGCGATGAGTCTAATAGGAAAGATGAATAACTCCGGCAAACTGGTGGCAGCCATCTGCGCCGCTCCCGCGGTCGTCCTTTCTCCGGCCGGCATTCTTGCGGGAAAAGAGGCGACCTGTTTTCCCGGATTTGAGAAGCGGTTCACCGATGCCAATTTCAGTGAAGATCGGGTTGTGATCGACGGCAACGTTATTACAAGTCGCGGTCCCGGAACGGCAGGAGAGTTTGCGGTAGCGATTATCCGTTATTTAGTCGGGAACGGTCCCGCTCAAGAGGTGTTCAAAAGAACACTTCAAAAGTAGCCGCGTTCCTTTGCTCGCTCTTTCAGGCGGCTTGCATAACGGAGACGCGTGAGTCTTGCCTCGGTTATTTCGGTAATCCGAGGTATTCTCGAAGTTTTTTATAACCCAATGCCATAATGCCGCTGCTTCGATGACCGCCGAAATCGACCGGCACTCTGTCCGGTTCCCGATGGTCTACAGCCGCTGTTACACGTTCTTGGCTTATCATTTCATATGCCTCCTTTCTCCGTCAGTGACAAAATAATCGTAACATATCGAAGTCTCATATAAAATGGTGATTTCTGCATGGGCCTCAGTTGATCACTCTTGTTTACCGTTTCTTACGCGAACCGTTCCCGATACTCGCCTTAATTGTTCGGCCTTTGTAGGTAAAACCGTTGAGCGCCTGAATAACTTCACCCGCGTGCTCTTTTTCCACCTGCATATTGCTCCAGGAGGTATCGATTTTTATGTTTCCGATATTAATATCTCGATTACGCGTAGCCTGGTTTACGAGTCCGATGAGGTTGGGGGGATTGACCCGATCTCTTTTGCCTAGATTGACTCCGATTTCTACATAATGGCCGTCATGGCTGCCTTTGTATTTTTTGGCCCGCCAATTATTTTTTCCTTCTCTAGTGGCAACGGTCTTTCGTTTTCTCCCTTTCGCGTAATCTGCCGAAGGATTTTGATGCATTTTTTCCTGATCACGAACCGGCGTTAGGTCCGGTAATTCATGATAATAATCAAGCAACCTATTGAACTGGAGAGCAATAATCTTGCGAATCAAATCATCACCATTAATAGCAGATAATTTTTCTCTCAAGACGGGAAGATACGGTGCAATCTTCTCTTCGTTTACTTCGACTTCCGCTAATCGATCAACGAAATCGACAAGTTGACGCGTAAAGATATCTTCCTCTCCCGGAATTGCCCCTTCGCCTATGGTACGATTGATGGCCTTTTCTATATATTTTAGACGTCTTGTTTCACGTACTCCGACGATCGCATAGGAATTCCCCAATTTTCCCGCTCTCCCTGTTCTTCCGCTCCGATGCGTATAGATATCTGTTTCATCGGGGAGATCATAATGGATAACATGAGAAAGGTCCTGCACATCCAACCCTCTCGCGGCAATATCGGTAGCGATCAACAAGTGTATATTCTTTTTTCTAAACTTGTTCATGACCAATTCTCGCTGTACTTGAGAAAGGTCACCATGCAAGGCTTCCGCGCTATACCCATCGGTAATAAGCTGGTCCGCTATCTCCTGAGTTGCTCTTTTGGTCCGGCAGAAAATAATTGCATACATATCGGGGTGGAAATCGATTAAACGCTTGAGGGCCGCGTATTTTTCTTTATTATGAACCACGAAGTAGGAGTGCTCAACGCTCGACGCAACGGCATTTCTTTCTCCGATGGTAATGTACTGAGGGTCTTCCATATAGGTTGAAGCAATTCTTTCCACCTCCCGCGGCATAGTCGCGGAAAGAAGAACGGTCCTTCGCTCGACAGGGACCGATTCAAGAATGGCGTCAAGCTCTTCTTTGAATCCCATATTGAGCATGATATCCGCTTCATCCAAAACCAGATAGTTAAGTCGGTCCAGGTCGACCTTTCCCTTATTGATAAGATCAAGAAGACGACCGGGTGTAGCGACCAGAATATGGACACCTCTTTTTAACGCTCGGATCTGTTCGCTATAGCCTGTACCCCCATAGACAACATCGACCTCTATATGAGGAAGATTTGCCGAATAGTGACGGACCTCTTTCGTAATCTGAATTGCCAACTCCCGCGTGGGGCAGAGGACCAAAGCTCCTATATGGGACGATGCATCGCGGAGGTTCTCTAAAATGGGTAACGCGAATGCCGCGGTCTTACCTGTTCCTGTCTGAGCAAGCGCGACAATATCTCCGGTGCCTTCCAGAAAGGCCGGGATAACTTCCTCCTGAATGGGCGTGGGAGCGGTAAAATCCATAGACGTTACCGCGGCAACAATGGGATCGCTGAGTGCGAAATCTTTAAATGTCAAATGTACTTCCTTTGTCTATCGGTTGATAGCGTATTTTTCAGTATTTATTAAGACGATTGAGCCTCTTTCAAAACGCGGGCATAAGGTACGTGCAAAAATTACAATTATTTACTATGGATGCATTTAATTTTTTTAACACGGTTATAATGGTGGTTTTTACAAGTACCCCGATTCTTTACTGTATATATTGAAGATACGTCATATTTTATAAATTTTCAACTTATTTAAACATAAGCAGTTATCTTTTTCAATACTCCGAAAATGGTGTTTTTTGAAATTACCTTTAACAAAAATATAAGTTGTTTACCTTCTGCACTTTCAAACCTTCCGATTTTTTCGGTCCGGCTTATCCCGATATAACCTGTACAAATCCGGCCCTATTCCGGTCGAATAATTACTTTTTCCAGACCGGGACGTTTTTCCATGTCCCGTTCCAAGGCTTTCTGTCGCCCTCTGTTAACGTAATCTTTGCTCTGAAACGTATAAGTGAAGTTGGTATGGGTTTCGTAGGTCCCCTGCAGCAGCGCGTAGGTATCTTCGGTCATGACCAGCTCCTCATCGGTGGGGATGACGAACACCTTTACGGCGGAGTCATGTGCGGAGATTTCCGTCTCTCCGTTTCTCGTCATTGAAGCCCAGTTTTTTTCCTTATCCATCTTTATACCGTACTGCTCCAAACCGTTGGTTGCGTATTCTCGGGTAATCGGTCCCCGTTCACCCACCCCGGCAGTAAACACGATAGCATCGACATGTCCTAAGACGGCCATGTACGAACCGATATATTTCTTTATCCGGTACGCTTCAATTTCTATCGCAAGTTGTGCTCGCTCGTTCCCGTCCTCCGCGGCAATTTCTATATCTCGTCTGTCGACCCATTTACCGGTAATACCCAAGACACCGCTTTTCTTATTGAGTATCGTTTCAATTTCATCTGCCGATTTCCCGGTTTGACGCATCATGTAGAAAGGGATTGCCGGATCGTGATCGCCGCTTCGCGTACCCATGACCAAACCTTCAAGAGGAGTGAGCCCCATTGAGGTATCGACGGAAACGCCGTCTCTTACCGCGTTTATACTGGAGCCGTTTCCGATATGCGCGATAATACAATTTGTCCGAAACGGACCTTTACCTAAGAGAACGGCGGCCCGTTTCGCCGTATAGAGAAAAGAGGTGCCGTGAAACCCGTACCGGCGAACATTGTCCTTTTCGTACCATTCGTACGGCAGCGCGTAGAGAAAGGCGGTTTTCGGCATGGTCTGGTGCCAGGCTGTGTCCATAATCGCGCAGTGGTGAATATTCGGCAGTACCGACTGCGCCGCCTCAATGCCCATCAGGTTGGCCGGATTGTGAAGAGGGGCAAGTTGCTTTAACGCGTCAATTTCTTGTTTTACCTCTTCATTAATGATCACCGACTGTGCAAATTTTTCTCCGCCGTGGACCACTCGATGGCCGATAGCTTTAATTTCATTAATATCATCAAGAGCTCCCACCTCGGAATCGATAATCGTTTTAATGATGAGTTCGATCGCTTCGGTATGGGTGGGACAGGGATACTCTTTCTTATACTCATCTTTTCCCGGTACTTGATGCTCGATAAAAGAGTCGTCTAAGGAGATCCGTTCTACAAGTCCTTTGGCCAATATATCTTGATTTTCCCAATCATATAGTTGATATTTTACGGATGAACTACCGCAATTAAGCGTCATAATAACCATGAATAATTTCCTCCTGCTGTCGTGATTCACGTGACGATAGTTGTGCCTTTGAGACGGTTATCAACATGTCACTTTTCATAAGAAGTTTCAAGAGAGTGGAAAGAGGGACCGTTACTCCGAGGCGCCGATTTGTACTCCTACCCAACCGGCAGGATCGGCCATAGACTGAGGGAGCAGACCGATATCGACCTGGTCGGTCGTCTCCGCAATCAAATATTTTTTCCCGTCAAACGGAAAGCGGGCACCTCCCCCTGTTGTATCCACGCCGACCAAGCTGTGTTTATACTCGGAAGAGACAAGGAGAACGGCATCGATACCGAAATATTCCAATGCCGCGGCATAGAGAAGACCGCGGGAATCACAATCACCCGTGCGGTGGACCGCGGATGCAAGCGGTGCCAATATATCCGCCATGGATTGAGTTCTCGAGTAGGAGTAACTCTGCACCCATTCGAGGAGACGCTTGGGTAATTCCTGCCGGGTGACTGCTCTTGATTGTACGCCTGCTTCCAAAGCCGTAAAAATCGGCTGCAAACGACCAAAACTGTCCCGATAAATCATCCGATAAAAACGGCGCCACGCCTCATCCCGGTCTTCTTTATATTGAACAAGGATTCTTGCCTCCCGCTCGATCATCACCTGAGACGCCTCAATACTCATTTGATCAATTAATAAATCAATTCGGCTGCCGAATATTGTGCTTGTGAATTTAGATGGATTCTCCGGTTTTAAAGGCGCATAGAATTGACTGATAGGCCCGGGGGTCTGTCGAGCGAAACTGTCCGGGGCGAAGGAGTCGATACAGGAGAGGAGAAAATCATGCATAGCGTTATAGGCGGAGAGCGCCGAAAACGACATGAGGGCGATATCGGTCTCCCTTCCCTCCA
>CAZJBZ010000221.1:0-1444 GCA_964543975.1 uncultured Spirochaetales bacterium | reverse complement strand
AAAACGAAGTAGCCGCGGACCGGGACCTCTCCGGCTTGAAAGGTCAAGTCGGCCAAGATGCTTTCTCTGCCGTTGTAGGAGAAAGAGGCCCCCTCCCCTTCGGCTTTTAAACCGTCCTTTATTCGCTGAAAGATTCCGTCTGCCGTTCGGAACATATCCCCTGAAAACGTTCGTATCTGGAAAACCGCCTTCCCTTCAGGTTCGGCGAAAGAAATAAGCTCATTCCGTTCCGCATCAATCACTACCCAACCATCGGGTAAATCCAGAGAGTAACCATAGGCGTTTACTCCGTACTCTTTCGGATAACAGAACACAACAGAAAAAACGAAGAGAAAAACGGCCGTCAACGCCGCAACATACACTTTTTTGCATCGTAGTTTCCACATCATACTACTACTATCGGCGTTTCCTTTTGCTTTATAAGAGTGCTTCAAGCGGCCCTTGCTATTTCCGACAACTTATATAAAATTGTTATGGTATGAATATAATTGTCGGTCACACCAACATGGACCTCGACTGTTTCGGTTCGATGGTCCTTGCCCGTTATCTTTACCCCGGGTACCGGTTAGTCAGAAGCAGACACATCCATCCTATTGCCAGGAATTTGTATAATCTCTACCAAAATCATCTTGATATGGTCCCTTCCAGTGAACTAAAAGAGGCACGGATAGAGAATATGGTCATCGTAGACACCAGAACGGAGGAAAAAATCAAGGAATACATCGATTTCGCGGGACCTGCTCACGGTGACATTATCGTCTATGATCACCACAGTTTAGAAGAGGGTAATATCAACGGCGCAACCGTCCATAATCAATCGGCGGGAGCAAATACAACCCTCTTAGGTCTCCTCCTGCAGGAGAAAGGGATTACCATCTCTTCGGACGACGCGACAATCGCGCTTGCCGGAATTTACGCCGATACCGGAAATTTTACCCACGAAAACGTTACACACGCGGATTTTTCTGTTGCCGCCTATTTAACGCAAAATCAAGCTTCCATCAAAATTGTAAAGAAATTCCTCCAACCGATGAAAGAGGAACATCAAATAACGCTCTTCCATGAATTGCTCAATCGGCTCTACTACGCAGAAATAAGCGGTCATTTCATCATCCTTAGTTACCTGGAACTTGAAAAACAGACGGGCGGACTTGCCGCCGTAGTAGAAAAGGTATTCGAAGTAGAAAACGCGGACGCTATTTTCTCCGTCTTCGGATTTAAAAAGGAAGGGAAGGCAATTATCGTCGGGAGAAGTCAGAAAGATAACATCGACGTCGGTTCCATTCTCTCCTCTTTCGGAGGAGGCGGCCACCACCACGCGGCATCGGCACTCATTAAAAAGACCGAAGGCACCACGGTCTTTTCCGAATTGGAACAGCATCTTCAGGAAAGTTTACTGCCGGCAGTAAAAGTGAAAGAGATCATGACACGAAAGGTCGGTGCC
>CAZJBZ010000220.1:0-7801 GCA_964543975.1 uncultured Spirochaetales bacterium | reverse complement strand
GCGGTTTTGAATTCCCTTACGACGTTCCGATCTGGACCATCCTTATCACCGAACCGTGGGTCCGTCAGTTAGGCGGCGAGTTCGTTAATGAAAGTAACGGGGAACCGCAATTTACTTCCGAACCTGTTGTGAAGACCTGGCAAATGGCGCAGGACCTGGTATTCAAGCATAAGACCAACGACCCGTCATTCGTTATCGATATGTGGGACGATTTGGCTAACGATCGTGTCGCCACTACCATTGGCGGCCCGTGGGCCATCCCATCCATCGAAAATATCGATCCCGATTTTGATTACAGTGTAACTCCTCTTCCCCAATTCGAGGGTGGAGAAAGGACAACGACGCTGTACGCTTGGGCGTGGATGGTCAATCCGAAAACCGCGAACAGGGAAGAATCGTGGAATTTCGCGGCGGATGTCGCAACAAAACATCCGGACCTCTGGTGGAACGATGTTAACTACGTTCAGCCTCTGAAAGGCAACATCGATAATCTCGTCGATACCGAACCGATGATGGAAGTTTTTAATGAAGACTATCCCTACGGTGAGTACGAGTTCCGCTCCCCACAGTACTATGAGCTTTCCAACATTCTGAATCGCTCTCTTACTACGGTCATGAGTGAAAATGTTGACGTAAAGAAAACATTACAGAGTGCTCAAGAAGAAGCCATGATGGCTGTTCGTTAATAATCGAACATACGGCAGCCCGGTCTGATATGAGGCCGGGCTGCTTTTTTTTCCTATTGCGGATTGGTATTAAAAGTCGGTACACTGCTAATCAGAAGTTTTCAATATCTATGAAGAAAAGGAGTGACAGCTATGCCGTTACGAGAGAGGCGTTCCGTTTTTCACTATAAAAACCGAGAAAAATTGTGGGGTTTTCTATTCGCGCTGCCGGGGGTCATTTTTTTCAGTCTCTTCTTTATCTTTCCCATCCTTCGCACCCTTCAGTTGAGCCTTTTTAAGTGGAACATCTTAGGCTCCCCGTCGTTTATCGGTTTCGCCCACTACGAGTTTATGTTTAATTCGGATGAGTTTCTTAATTCCCTCGTCGTCACGTTCTATTACGTTTTCGGGACCGTTGCGCCTATTTGGATCATTGCGCTGGGATTGGCATTAGCGTTTAATCGCGACTTCCGGGGCAAGGATGCCTATTTGATGGTCTACTATTTGCCGGTGGTTATCTCTCTTACCGTGTGGTGTATTCTTTGGCGGCTCATGTATCATCCCTCGTTCGGAATGCTCACCTTCATAACCGATCCGTTGGGGTTTAGAGAATTAAAATGGCTGGGAAATCCGAAACTGGCGATGCCTTCGATGATTTTGCTGAGTATATGGAAGGGTACGCCTCACTATATGGTAATCCTCTTGGCGGGGCTCAGTTCCATCCCCATTGTCTACAATGAGGCGGCCAAGATAGACGGTGCCTCCGGCCGGCAGGTTTTTTGGAACGTCACCCTGCCGCTTCTCAAACCGATTATCCTCTACGTGATTATTATCTCTACGATAGTGGCTTTCCAGGTTTTTGTTCCCTCCTATATCTTAACGAACGGAGGTCCGGGGAGCGCTACAAGGGTCCTGCCTCTCTTTATTTATGAAAACGCGTTTAAGTTCCTGCGCATGGGGTATGCTTCCGGCATGTCGGTCATTCTCTTCGCAATCCTCATGGTTTTTACCGCGATACAATTGAAGATGTTCGGTTTTGGAAAGGAGGAGTAATCATGACACCTGCTTTAGTAAAATACAAGGTACAGCGGGGCGTTTTCCATCTTGTAATGATCATCGGTGCTGTAGTCATCGTCTTCCCGATTATCTATATGTTTTCGGCTTCATTAATGACCAGGAAGGACATTTTCGCGACCCCCATTAATATCATTCCCCCCGAGATCAGGTGGCTCAACTATGTCGATATTTTCACCGAGTTCAACATCCAGATGTATTTTTTCAATAGTGTGTTCGTTACCGGGACGGTTATTCTACTCAATGTTCTGTTCTGCACCATGGTCGGCTACAGTTTATCGAAATTCAATTATCCGGGACGGCAAGTCATTTTTTACTTCATCCTGGCGACAACGATGGTACCGCTTACCGTCATCGTTATCCCCCTCTATATTCTGGTCCGCGGATTGGGTTGGACGGACAGTTACCTCGGCTTGATCATTCCACCCGCGATGACCCCGTTCGGAGTGTTTTTAATGAGGCAGTTCACCTTGGGAATCCCGACCGATTATTTGGAAGCCGCCCGGATTGACGGCTGCTCCGAACCGGGAATATTTTTCAGAATTGTTTTTCCCAACTTGAAAGCCGCTTACAGTGCCTTGGCGATTATTACGTTCGTAACCAACTGGAACTCGTTTTTGTGGCCTCTGATCGCCGTATCCACGGAGAAATACAAAACGTTGCCTTTGGGTTTGGCGAAGTTCTTGAGTCAATATCAGAACGAGTGGAACCTGCTGATGAGCGCCTCGGTGGTGGCCGTCCTTCCTTTGGTTCTTGCCTTTGTGATTCTTCAGAAGCGTTTCATTGAAGGTATGAGCGGTTTAAGCGGTCTGAAGAGTTAGAGACACCATTATTATTGCGAAAGAAGGAGCGAAACATGGCAAATCCACTTGTCAAATCCCCGAATCCCGATTTTGATGGGTTTATCGCTGTAATGAAAGGTGAAAAGTCGGCGGACCGAGTGCCTTTAGTAGAATTGGCGGCCGACGCGGAAGTATTGGCCGCGATCAAGGAGAACTACATCGGAGGAAAATGGGTCCCGGAGTCTGCCGGCGATAAAGAGGCATACTATAAACAGTTTATCGATGTCTTGTACAGGACCGGATACGATTATGTCATCGAAGGTGCGTTTCGGCACAGATGGCTCAATCATCCTTCCATGAAAGAACGGATAGGCGCAGATACCGCAGGAGATTTGGCCCGTGAAAACCGGGAGTGGGCGAATGAAGGGACCGGTATTATCGATTCGTGGGACACGCTGGAACGATTTCCCTGGAAGGAGATAACCGTCGACTACGAAGTCTACGATATTCTCGCCGCCAACATTCCGCAAGGGATGAAGGTAATGGTCGCCTCTTCCCTCTTCGAACATGTTCTTGAAAATTTGCTGGGTTATGAAGGGCTTTTTTATCTGATCGCGGACGACCCGAAGCTTGTGAAGGAGGTGTTCGACAGGTGGGGTGAAAAAGTGCTGGAATACTACAAAAGCGTTATCGATCTTGGCCAGGTCGGTGGAATTTTCCATGCGGATGATTTAGGTTTCAAAACGGCAACCATGCTCTCTCCCGATGATCTGCGGACCTACGTTTTCCCCTGGTTTAAGAAGTATGTCGATCTGGCCCACGAGCACGATAAGCCCTATTTCTACCACTGCTGCGGGAATGTGTATGATAATAATGTCATAGAAGATCTTATCGAGGATGTCGGGATCGACGGGTTTCACTCCTTTCAGGATAACATTCTGCCCATTGCCGAGGCGAAAAAGAGATACGGCGACAGAATAGCACTGTTAGGCGGCGTCGATGTCGATAACCTTGCCAGAATGGCACCCGACACTCTCCGCGCCTACACGCGGGAGATAATCGACCGATGTATGCCGTCTCGTTTCGCAGTCGGAACCGGCAATTCCGTCGCAAACTACATACCGCTGGAAAATTTTTGCATCATGCTGGAAGAGGCGCATAATTGGAGCGGTTAATATGGAAAAAATCGGTATCGGTCTTGTCGGCTACGGAGGCATCGGTAAGGTCCACACTTTAGGATATAAGCAACTTCCGTTCCTCTATTCGGGACCTTTGGGCGAGGTAAAAACCGTTGCCGTTTTACGTCCCGCCTTGTCGGGTGACCGATACGCCTATTTCCCATGGGCCCCCGATGTGGCTATCGAAGGGGCGGGAAGTGAAAAACTGCAGCTTTGGTATGAAATGTTTTCCCGTACAATGAAACGGAAGGGAATCAAATCAGGCACTTTCGAATATTTCAAAAGTCTTTTCGCCGTAAAGGAGGAGGCCGGCCAAACGTGCCGCTTCGACGGAGCGAAGACGTAATTGTATGCCGACCTATCGGCTTCAGTTGAAAGCGGCGGACGCCGGCTTCTATGCCATTTTATAGTAGTTTTCATACACCCTATTCATGGAATCCCCCACATGCTTCTTCATAAGGCGCGCCGCTTTTTCTCCGTCGGCCTCTTTCAGTGCTTCGATAATCTTTATGTGAGGTTCGACTACTTCGGATAAATCCATCGTGAAATGGGGATCAAACAGAGCCGCGCGCTTCTGATCGCCTAATAATTTCTCGACATACTCTTTGAGTACCGTATTACCGGATGCTTCGGCAATCGCCAGGTGAAATTTTGTGTTAACGTCGAAGAGGTCACCGGTTTTCATGGTGACCGTTTGTTCCAAAAGGGCTATCTGTTCCTCATTGATCCGCTTTGCGGCAGTCCGGGCCGCTTTTTCTTCCAGAACCATCCTGACTGTGTATGATTCCAACAGCCGTTTCATGTCCACTCCGCGGACTCTATACCCGACTCGGGGAAGTGCTTCAAAAAAACCTTCGTTACACAAAACCAGCATCGCGTCGCGAACGGGTGCTTTGCTTACGTTGAGGTCCGCCGCAATGTCTTTTTCAACGACGATCTGGTCCGGTTTCAGTTCACCTTCGAAAACCAAACTTTTCATTTTCTTATATACTTTATCTTTTAAATACTCTTTTTCACCCACTAATCCATAACCTCATCCTAAGTCCATCTCGAGTTTTCGCCAATCGTTGCGGCATGGATTTCCCAGCGATACCTCGGCGATTATCCGGTTACTCGTGACTGAGAGGGTTACGCAGGAGACTGTTCCCGACATCTTCCCTTCGTATTCGCCGTGACGGCAGGGGCAGTCCATGCTTGGATAGTCCCTCCCCTCGCCCGCGTCAAAATGACTTGAAAGTATCTCTTGAATACTCCCGCGATTTATCGCAGGCGTCTTTTCGTCGATCAGCCGACGGACGGTTTGGATTCTGTAATCGGTACTCGAAGGGTGCTCCCGCATGACCAGATACGGTTTTATCTCATCGGTCAAGGCGTGGTTTGTCAAGGCAGCCGTGGTGGTATCATTATAATCGAGGACGCTGTTGTGTTTCCCGGTGGCTTGGACAATTTTTACGTTGTGCGATCGATCGGCTACGAAGAGATTAAAGGATGTCGCCATTGGAAAATCATTGATCAAAGTGAGCGCCTTTTCCGTGGAAGAAGCGTGTTCGGCAACAATTCTATGGACGATCCACATGGGAATTCCGTAATGAAACTCATCATTCTTGCAGCCGTCTTCAAGGGCTGTACCGAGAATGATCGTACCCCGATTGTTCCACATGCGGTGGTAGCCGATATAACCGGGCACAACGGGCGCGGCGAAATCGTGACCGTCCGCGGGACGCGCGTGCATGAGGACCAAGAATTGATCGATGAACCGGCCGCCGTCGTCGTTATGACCGCAGTGTAGAAAGCCGTCCCCGGCGGAACCGCCCCAGGCCGAGGCCAATGAGCACATATAATCGGGGTGTTCTTCGGGGGTGGGAAGAGAGGTGAGGAGGTCCCAACCACAGTTGAGGATGAGTATGTCCCTGTAATCCGCTTGCGCGCCTTCGGCAAGACCTTTCATCTCTTCGACGTAGGGGCGAGTAAGGTCATGCTTCAGCAGCGTTTTTTCATACAGCATCGCCTCTTCCTCAAGCCGCTGCTTAGAAACGGTTGTTCCCTTTACCAGCTGGTCGATAAACGTATCGATGATAAAAGAGACCATCGGTCTACATAATTCACCGTGGGCTTTTCCCATTTCGTATGGCGGACCGCCGATTTCCATGACCGGCATTGGTCCGGCCCACGGATAGAGCGTTTCCCGTAGGGTGTTCCAATCGTTTGCGTTT
Source organism: uncultured Spirochaetales bacterium (assembly GCA_964543975.1). Classification (GTDB taxonomy): domain Bacteria; phylum Spirochaetota; class Spirochaetia; order SPDA01; family CAZJBZ01; genus CAZJBZ01. The sequence continues at coordinate 1,889 of CAZJBZ010000220.1, read as the reverse complement.
CTGATTTTTTCCATGTTTTTCTGTTCCTTTTTATACTCTGCGTTTTAACCGAGGGTCCATCAGGTCCCTCAAGCCGTCCCCGAAAAAGTTGAACCCTAACACCACGATCATCAGCACGATTCCGGGATAGGTCGATATCCACCAGGAAGAAAAAAGATGGTCCCTTCCGCTTGCAATGATGCTTCCCCATTCAGGAGTCGGCGGTTTTATCCCCACCCCTAAAAAGCTCAATCCCGAAGAAAAAAGAATAGCCCACGGGATTTCCAGGGTTGAAAAGACCAGCCCCACCGAAACCGTATTGGGAAGAATGTGACGGAAGATGATCCTCACATCCCCGGCCCCTAACGCGCGTGTCGATTCGATGTAGAGACGCTGTTTTTCGGCCAGCGCCTGCCCCCGCATCAATCTGGCGAAGTGGGCCCAAGAAATGATGACCATGGTCAGGATGAGGGTCCAGAGTCCGCCTCCATAGCTTCCCGCAATGACGATCGCCAAAACCATCGCCGGAATGGAGAGAAGAACATCGACAACACGCATGATCACCGAATCGACAACACCCCCGTAATACCCGGCAAGCACCCCCAGGACCACACCGATAATTCCTTCGATAATGACTACCCCGAATCCGATGTAGAAGGCGTATCTGGTCCCCGCGAGGACCCTGCTGAAGACGTCCCTTCCCATATGGTCGGTACCCATGAGGTGGCCCGCCGAAGGCGGTTCCAATACATGATCGTAATCGGTTTCAAGCGGATCGTAGGGTGCCAGGAGGGGTCCGAAAACGGCAGCAAAAAGAAAGAGCGCGACGATGACCGCTCCCGCGACGGCGAGTCTGTTTTTTGCGAATGTTTCGATCGTATCGTTTATTGCCATTCGGACCTCATTCGATTATCTCAACTCAATTCTCGGATCAATAAGCACATAAGCGATGTCGGAGATGTAATTCGCCCCGATTACCACCACCGTATAGATCATGGCGATGGCTTGGATAAGGGGATAATCCCGCCCGAATACCGCGGATGTAAGCATGCTCCCCATACCCGGCCAGGCAAAAACAGTCTCAACAATAACCGACCCTCCGAAAAGCCAAGGAAGCTGCAGACCGATCATGGTCACAATGGGGATAAGGGCATTCCGAAATGCGTGCTTTACGATCACTTTCCATTCGGGAATTCCCTTGCTCCTCGCCGTGGTAATATAATCCTGCCGCAGCACTTCGAGCATGCTGGTGCGGGTAAGCCTGGTAAAGGTCCCCGCCTGCGGCAGCCCCAAGGTAAGCGCCGGAAGAATAAGATGACGGAGCGCGTCCCATGACCAGTATCCCTCGCCGCTTCCCGATATAGGCAGCCACGGTATTCGTATGGCCACCAGGAACATCAGCATCATCCCGAGCCAAAAGACAGGCATCGAAAGCCAGAACAGGGCGCCGAACGTCACCAGGGAATCCGCGATCTTATATTGCCGTACCGCCGAAATAATACCCGCGGTAAAAGAGACCAGGAGGGTGATTATCAGCGCGGTTATCGTCAATTGGAGGGTCCTTCCAATCCGTTCCCCGACCAGCTTCAGGGCGGGTGCGTGACTTGCGATCGAAGTTCCCATGTCTCCGCGGAGGGCGTTTCGTATCCAGATGCCGTACTGAATTACAATAGGCTTATCCAGTCCCAGCTCATGCCGCACTTCTTCTACCCGCTCCTGGCCGGCGTGTGAACCCATGACCTGCCTCACCGGATCGCCGGGTGCCAGACGTACGCTGAAAAAGACGATAACGGAGACACCGAGGAGGACGGGAACAACGGAAAGAGTGCGTTTGATTAAGTATCGCGGCATGGATTTTTCCTTACACTATTCCTCACGTAAGCAGCGGATAATCCGCCGACGGGCTCGCG
>CAZJBZ010000219.1:0-7814 GCA_964543975.1 uncultured Spirochaetales bacterium | reverse complement strand
TTCCGATGACGATGGCCTTCTTGGCCGGACCCGACATAGTACCTCCATGTTTTTTTTCTTCATCTTAACAGAAAGACCCCGAAAGAGTATACTTAGCATGAAATCATCCTTACACCCGGAAAACAACATCTGTGCCCGCCCAACAGCCGGCACTGGTTTCAAGCGGGGGACGAGGGGGCCATCACTTGGAGCATCTCCTCAAAAACCACCGACACGGAGGACATTTTTGCGGACCCGCAGGTTACCCGAAAAACAGTGATAGAGGAGCAGTAATGACACAAAAAGAGTTAGTGTACGCCCAAATAAACCATGAGGAGACCACACCCCTTCCCTACACGTTGGATTTTGAAATGAATACCGACGATGAACTGGATGAATATTATCGATCGAAGGATTGGCGGGAAAAAATAACCAACGCGATAGCGCGGGTCCCCTCTCCAATCGTCTGGGTGGAAGAGGACGCGCGGCCGCTCTACGAAGATGCGTACGGCTGCGTATGGCGGACCGACAGGAGGCCGTTTCATCTGGAAAAGGCTCCTCTTTCCGAACCGGATCTTGACAAGCTGACATTCCCGAACATTGACGATTTTTTCACCCAATCGTGGAAGGAAGAGGCGGAGCAGTTTATCACAACGCATCAAGACCGGTTTCTGGTCATCTCCTATGGATTCGGCCTGTTCGAACGATCGTGGGTCCTTCGGGGTTTTCAAGAAACACTCATGGATTCGGCGGCGGACCCCGAGTTTTACGACGCCTTTATCGAAGCGATCTGCGATCATCAGGCAAAAATCGTGGAGCGCTTTCTGGAACTGCCGATAGACGGCATCATGTTCAGCGACGACTGGGGATATCAGCGCGGTTTATTGATTAGACCTGAGATGTGGCGCAACTATTTTAAACCGCGGTACCGAAGGTTGTATAAACTGGCCCATGACGCGGGGAAAAAAACACTCAACCACTCCTGCGGCAATGTGGCGGATATCGTCCCCGATCTTATCGAGATAGGGCTGGATGTTCTCCAAAGCGTGCAGCCGGAAGCGATGGACCCCTACAAACTGAAACAGAAGTACGGTAACGACATTACCTTTTGGGGAGGGTTGGGTTCCCAATCGACGATCCAATTCGGAACTCCGGCCGAAATCCATGAGGAGGTCGAGAAACTGTCCCGCGTCATGGGCCGGGGCGGCGGCTATATTCTCTCCCCGGCAAAACACATTCAACCTGGAACACCGGTGCAAAACAGCGCCGCCGTTTACGAAGCATTCCTTAAATACTCGACGGCAGCGGAGAGATAACACCCATATTTTGTCATGCAAAATGTCATGCAAATTTCGACTGTGTCTTTATTTCTGCCGGCAACGAGAGGAAGGTCCCGGTGGTACTCTGTGGAGCTTAGTAATTTGGAATTGACATTTCCAAATTTTAGTGTAAAATGGAAACATGTATTCCAGAATACTCCGTTATCCTCTCTCATTACAAAGCAGTTTCTTCCTGTTTGGCCCTCGGGGAACGGGAAAAACAACCTGGCTGCGAACGAATTGTCCTCTTAGTCCCTTCATCAACCTTCTCGATAGTACATTCTATTCCGACTTACTTGCCCGACCGGCACGGTTGGGCAACCTTATACCCCCGAATTGCAGGGAATGGATCATTATCGACGAAATACAACGCATACCTGAACTCCTCAATGAGGTCCACAGATTGATCGAAGAGAAAAAATACCGTTTCATTATGACCGGGTCCAGTGCCAGGTCGCTCAGAAGAGGCGGTGTGAACCTTTTAGCGGGACGTGCATATACATTTTATCTGTATCCCTTGACGACCGTGGAACTTACAGACGATTTTTCTATAAACCGATCGTTTGAGTTCGGCCACCTGCCGAGTATCTATTCGGAGGAAAAAGACCCCAAATTGTATTTAGATTCTTACGTACAGACCTATTTGCGGGAGGAGGTGTTGCAGGAAGGGGTAACCCGAAACCTGGGCGGATTCAGCCGTTTTTTAGAAGCTGCCTCGTTTTCACAGGCGTCCGTATTGAATATTACCGATGTAGCTCGAGAATGCGGACTTGAACGACGGACAGTGAGTAACTATTTTCAAATAGTAGAGGATTTATTGATTGCAGTAAGAGTCCCCGTTTTTACAAAAAGGGCGAAAAGACGGCTCATTTCACACAGCAAATTTTATTTTATCGATGCAGGTATATTCAGAACCATCCGGCCGACCGGCCCCCTCGACCGACCCGAAGAGATTGCAGGAGCAGCGCTGGAAACACTCTGCTTTCAGGAGCTTTGTGCCGTAATCGATTATTATCGTCTTGAATACTCTCTCTTTTTTTGGAGAACGAGCTCGGGTTCCGAGGTAGATTTCGTTTTATACGGCCCACGCGGGATTGTAGCGATAGAAGTAAAACACACTGATAAAATCTTTCCACGAGACCTGAAGCACCTCAACCTTTTTAAAAGCGACTATCCCGAAGCAAAAAGGTATCTCTTTTACATGGGAAACCATAGAGAGTACTATGATGATATCGAAGTAATCCCGGTCGCGGAAGCCCTCACCAGGCTGTCGGATTTACTATAGAATTAAGAAGAGGCCCAATGGACTATTTTTATAAACAGCAGGAAACCATTGCTCAAGGAACAAAACGAATAGCCGTCGAACAGATAAACGGTGCTCTTGCCGAGATCGATGACCCGGAACTGCCCCAGGATGAGACCGTGCACCAGGTCCGGAAACGGTGCAAGAAAATCCGGGCACTCCTCAAACTGGTCCGCCACTGCACCCCTGACTTTGACCGCACCTATCAATTCGAAAACGGCTGGTTCAAGGATGCTGCAAAACTCTTGGCAACGATTAGGGATACCGACGTAGTCATCGAGACGTTCGACGAACTCGTTGCCGATGCAGACGAACGCACCACCGAGCAGATCACACCGCTTCGATCATTCCTCGTGCCTCAATCGGTCCCATCCGTGGAGACAGAGCGAAACAGCAAAAACGAACAGAAAATACGCGACTTTCGCAAAAAGATGGAATTGGCAAAAAAGCGTGTTTCCCATTGGAACATCCCCGACGGTTCCGATTTTGCGCTTATAGGATCCGGCTTTAAAAAAACATACAAACGCGGACGGAAAGCACTTGCCGCCGCGGAAGAAAGAAGCGATCCCGAGACTTGGCACGAATGGAGAAAACGGGTAAAAAATCATTGGTATCATCTCAGACTACTGGAACAGACCTGGCAACCGCCGCTTAAAAAGATAGAGAAAGAAACCTATCACCTTTCCGATGTGCTTGGTGACGACCACGATCTTGCCGTCTTGAAGGAGACCCTCTTCCGTGCCGCGGAACGGACACAGGCTCCTTCACCCGTCAATCCTGATACCCTTCCTGCTTTAGAACGGTTGGTTGATGAACACCGTGCCGCGCTGCAGAGGGAGGCCATCCCGCTCGGTCGTAAATTATATACCGAAAGACCGAAAGAGATAGTCGATCGGTTCCGGACCTACCGGGAGGTATGGAAGAGGTCCGAAAACCCGAACGATAACCAACCTGCCGAATAAGAACAGTTAAATTTCCCTTCAGCTCTTTACTTTAGCTTTTTAATAAAGTATATTTATTAGTGAAGGAGTAATGTATGAAGAAACTATTTAACAACAACGATTATCTTATCGAACTACTTACACCAAAACAGAACATAGAAGATTTCGATGCCGCTCTCGAGAAGTTCCACGAGCGGTATCAAAAAATACTGAATGAAGGCGGTGTGGTATCGCTGCCCGACAATCCGATGGGGACACTGCACTTTACCCCGATGGAGGTCATCTCTTATCTCGAACTGCCGATTAAGCCGGAATCTCTCATCGTCCACTTAAACAGCTTTCACCGGAAAGTGGACCTGGACGAATTCTTGGATACGGCACAGGAGACGGGAGTCCGCTACATTCTCTGTGTAAGCGGAGACGGCGGTCCGAAGCTGCCGAAACTGGAACCGGAAGATTTGGGCATGGAAGGTAATACGGTCACCTCGGTGGAACTGCTGCATTATATCAAACGAGAATACCCGGACACCTTTACTTTAGGAGCGGCGTTCAACCAGTACGAGCCGCTGGAGCATGAACTCGATAAGCTTCGCTGGAAGATCGAGGCCGGGGCCGAGTTTATCATCACCCAGCCGGCCGTTGCCCCCTCAGTAGCCGGCGATCCTGCAGTGGGACGGGAGAAAAATCTGGAACATCTCACCGAATTCGACCTGCCGGTTTATATCGGAGCATGGATGTCGAAAAAGATCGAACTAATCTCCGACTGTGTCGGATACGATCTTGGGTTAAGCCGGGAGAATTATGTTCCCGCGGAGAACCTGAAAGAACTTCATAAAACCTATCCGCGTTGGGGTGTTTATTTGAGTCTTCTGTCGTTCTCAAAAGAGTGGAGAACGCTCCTTCCCCGATTGGAGAGGAAAACGAGCGCCGCTTAACACTCGACTCTTTCCTCCCTGCGAAAGATGATTTAAGAATAGTATACTCTTACTGTCTGTGCAATTGCCCATAGCGGCGGCCCCGATACTCTCTCGGAGTCGTACCAAAGTGTTTTTTAAAGACACGGGAAAAGTAGTTGCTGTCTGAAAATCCACAGTCATAGGCAATATCGGTAATGGTTTTAGACCGGTCATACAACAGATGCGAAGCCTTTTGCAGACGAAGCGTACAAATATAATCGTTCGGTGTAGAACCGATAACTTTCTTAAAGTTTCGGAACAGATGGCGGGTGGACATATTTGCATTTTCGGCAATAGTTTCAATTTTAAGCTGCTCGGTGTAATTGTTCTCAATAAACGCCAAGGCACGACCTAAATTGATAAGATACGTATTCCCCATCCTCTCCGGATGTACGTGAGAGCTGTAGCATTGTGAGATAAAGATGAGAAAGTATTGCAAGAGACCAATGACCGCCTCCTCCCAGCCGTCCCGCATGGCCTGCAGCTCATCGATCATATATCGGCATATTGTTATGGCCTTTTTCTTGGAGCGTGGGACCAATGAAAAAAAGGAGGTATACGCCACACTGCGTACCTTCGGCTCAATCTCGAAAAGCGTTCGGAAACCGGGATTGGTCAACAGTGTCATGTTTTTCAATGTGGTGGAGTTTTCACTGATCATCACATTCATCATCTTCATATTCTCAACATCGGAAAAACTATGCGTTGTTGTGCCCCGTATGACGTAACAATTTCCCTCGTTCATCGAATAGGGAATACCGTTTATACGATGCACCCCTTTTCCGGACAGCATAATCACGATCTCGCAAAACTCATGATCGTGGGTGACGAACGGTTCGTTGAGAACGACCTCCTGGACAAAAAACTCATCGGAAAAAGCGAATAGATCACGGATTGCGTACGTTTTTTCTGCACTGATGATCATGGCACGATTGTCCAACTTTTTGGCGGAAAAATCAAGGTATGGAGCCAAGCCATATGATAGTATTGCGTAATTTGACATATCCAGCTTTGAAGTTTACAATTAAACTGATAGAAAATGCTGAAAAGGCTGCTTTAGGCGGCCATAATTAAAAATCTTACGGAGGTTTATCATGAAAAAAGCACTTCTCTTGTTTGTAACGCTTTTTCTCATGCTCTCTGTTACCGGCTTATGGGCCGCAGGGCAGCAAGAAGGAGAAGAAGCAGCTGCAGAAGAAGGTCCTGCCTATGTTCGGGAAGACACGATCGTCGTGGACATCCTGACCGGTAGGAATTCGAATCCCGGCAATTTCAACTGTTGGATGCCCGGTATCATGCCGGACATTGGTCTGCAGCAGCTGGCATATCGACCGCTCTGGATGGCCGAATATGTTCAAGGAAAGAACCTGAACGTCCTGGCATCCGAAGCACCCATTTACAACAGCGATTTTACCACAATGACAGTCAACTTGAGGGAAGGCCTCTACTGGAGCGACGGTGTCGAGTTTACGGCTGACGATTTGGTTTATACGGTCAATACGCTCATCAATAATCCGTCATTCACCTACGGCTCCGAGCTGGCCTCGGACGTCAAGAACATTCGGAAGGCGAACGACTATCAAGTGGTCTTCGAACTGGAAAAGTCCAACTCTCGGTTCCATACCGTATTCGTCGACCGATGGGGCGGTATTCGGATGATGCCCAAGCATGTGTTCGAAAAACAGGCCGATCCCACCAAGTTCGCCCATAATCCGCCGGTCACTTTAGGCGCGTACACGCTGAAGGACTACGACCCTACCGGATACTGGTTTTTGTGGGAAAAACGTGAGGATTGGGACCGAACTCCGGTCGGCGTTCTCTACGGTGAACCGAAACCCAAATGGGTCCTTTTTCACTACTACGGTCCTCCCGAGAAAAAAGTCATGGCCCAAGCCAAACACGATCTTGATATATGTGACCTGACTCCGGAAACCCTCAGGGCGTCATTCGAGAAAAACGATTACACTCGAGGTTATCGTAAAAACTTTCCGTGGATGGTCAACGTCGACCCCTGTATCACCGGTTGTATGTTCAATACCGATGTTGAACCGTACGATAAACTGGACGTCCGCTGGGCACTCACCCTGGCCATCGACATGGTCAGCTTCAACAGCACCGCGTTCGACGGTACAGGAACGGTCGGTCCTCTTCTGATACCGCCCACGCCTGTCTACGCCGACTGGTACATCGAACCGATGCAGAATTGGCTTAAAAACTTCACCTTGGACATCAATGTAGACGGCCAACCCTACAAACCGTACGACCCGACGATCCCCATGAAAATTGCCGACCAGGCGAGGGACAGAGGATACACTGTTCCCTCAAACGAACAGGAAATCCGAGATATCTGGGGTTACGGCTGGTGGAAATTTTCACCGGAGGTTGCTGCCCAACTGCTGCAGAGAAACGGTTTTACCAAAAAAGACGGCAGCTGGATGCTCCCGGACGGCAAAAAATGGACCATTACCATCACCACCGGTGCCAACGCGGCACATCCGCAGTATAGGAACGCGTTCGCCCTGGCACAGGAATGGAGAAAGTTCGGTATCGATGTACAGGTTGAAACCACCGAACAGCACGGGACCATCACCCAAAGCGGTAATTTCGAAATTTCGACCAGCTGGCCGGCGGCGGCCCCGTTCGGAAGTCATCCCGACCTCTACCGCGTCCTGCGTGCCTGGTACAGCGACTTCTACAGGCCGATCGGTGAAAACGCCGTATGGAGTAACGGCGGCGCTTCCCGCTGGAACAGCAACGAACTCGATCAAGTTATCGATGAGCTGAAAGAGGTCGGCTGGAGCGAGACCGATGAGATTATCGACCTCGGCATAGAAGGTCTCAAGGTCACCATCGAAGCAATGCCCGGTATCCCCACAGTGGCCTACCCCGGCGTTGTTTCGTGGGACACCTACTACTGGGAAGGTTACGCGGGAGCGGACAACCCCGTCACCCAGCCGTACCACCACTGGCCGAACTTCGGTTTTATGCTTCCGTTCCTCGAGAAAACGGGACGTACCGAATAACAGAATCACCGAACGTATTGGTCCCCCTCCTAAGCTACAGGAGGGGGACTTCGTTTCTATGGGAGAGAGACATTGTCATTTGTTAGAAGATACTTGTTACCGCGCCTTATACAGTACTTCGTCGTCATATTTGTAGGCGTCACGATCGTCTTCGTAGCTACCCGGCTTACCCCAACGGACCCCGTACAGCAGACGATCCAAAGGATGGAAATGCGCGGCGCCTATTTGGACCCGGAAGCAATCGAAGATTTCAAAAATACACTGGAACAGCTTTACGGGCTTCAGGGAAGTGT
>CAZJBZ010000218.1:0-7868 GCA_964543975.1 uncultured Spirochaetales bacterium | reverse complement strand
AATTGAACAAGATAAAAAAGCGAGTAGAGTCGTCCGACAGTATACGCTATCTCGTCGGCCGGGCACTCTTTGAAGAGGACGCCGAACCGGATATGAAATTTCTCATTTCCGAGGTAGAAGAGTCCTGGAAAGAAATAGAAGCATTGAATGAGAGCCTCAAATTGCTTACCGAGAAAACAGTGGGATTTGGAAAAATGGAGAAAAAGGGAGAATAAAAAAACTCATACTCCCTCGTTCACCCCTGTGTTATCTATACCTATCCGACCGTTACTTCATTGCATAGGTACACCTCTTGTATTGAACGAAGCAGATCAACCCCCTCTTTCATGGGCCGCTGAAACGATTTTCTTCCCGAAATCAGGCCTGTACCTCCGGCCCGTTTGTTGATGACGGCGGTTCGTACGGCTTGGGCCAAATCACTCTCTCCGGCCGAAGCTCCCCCTGAATTGATTAAGCCGATACGTCCCATATAGCAACCCATCACTTGGTATCGTGTAAGGTCAATGGGATGGTCGGAACTGAGTTCGCTATAGACCCTATCGTCGGTCCGTCCGAAGTTAATTGCGGTATACCCGCCATTAATGGTCGCCTGTTTCTGTTTGATAATGTCCGCTTCGATCGTGACACCAAGATGGTTGGCCTGGCTTGTCAAATCGGCGGCCGTATGATAATCCTTTCCTTCTTTTTTAAATGAGGAGTTGCGGAGATAAGCCCATAAAATGGTGGCAAGCCCCAGTTCGTGCGCGTACCGAAACGCCTCCGAGATTTCCTGGATCTGTCTTCTGCTCTCCTCGGACCCGAAATAGACGGTAGCACCCACTGCCACCGCTCCCAGATCGAAAGCCTGCTCGACACCGGCAAACAACGTCTGATCATGCATTGCAGGATAGGTAAGCAATTCGTTATGGTTGATCTTGACGATAAAAGGTATCTTATGGGCGTATTTCCTGCTCACCGAACCGAGAACTCCCAAAGTTGAAGCGACACCATTACAGTCTCCCTCGATGGCGAGCTTCACGATATTTTCAGGATCAAAATAGACGGGGTTCGGAGCAAATGAAGCTCCCGCACTGTGTTCTATACCTTGGTCCACGGGCAGAATGGAAAGATATCCGGTGTCTCCGAGCCTACCATGAGAAAAGAGGGTTTGGAGACCGCGCAGTACCCGAGGAGAACGATCGCTCTGTGAGGTAACCCTATCGATAAATTCAGGTCCCGGCAGATACAACAAATCTTTGCTTACCTTTGGATTATACCGAAGTAAATCATCCGCTTCATCGCCCAAAAAATTACGAATTTTTTCTATCATAGAAACCTCCGTTTCCGTTTTATTTGTTCCTGCGAATCGCAGCTTACTTAAATAATAATGAATCGACAAATGGAAAGCAAACTTTGAGAAGCTAAAGGGTACATGAAAATTTCGTGAGGCAAAAAGACACAGGAAGAGACGCGGCCCTTTGGGTTACGGTAATTCGGATCGACCCGTTTTTGTGTCTTTCATAAAGGAAGATTTGAAATGAGCATAACCGCGCCTGCTCCCATAAACAGGAGAGCTGAAACGATCCTTACAATTCGCTGAGGGATAACGGAAGCCAACTTGTTGCCTACCAATACCGCAATGAGGGTCGAAGCGATCAAGGCGAGAGACGCCCCTATGATTACCGAAACCGTATTTCCGGTTTGGGCGGTCAATGAAAAACCGGCTATTTGGGTCTTATCGCCTAATTCGGCTAGAAAGACAATCGTAAACGTGTACAGAAAAATATTTCGAACATTTCTCATCACGGACACCTCAGATATTGAATTTCCCGTCTCATGCCTTCCCCCTTTCTCTGTCCTTCTTCTTTTCGTAGAAATGGAAATGGGATTTCTCCTCCTCAATAATGCGAACCAAGTCTTGTTGTATCGACTCTTCATTATGTTCATCCCGTTCAAGATGAAGATAGAGAAAACGATAAAAATCGATAGCCGTCTGTTCAATCATCATTAATTTTTCCCACATCTGTTCATCCGAGAATCCTTGAAAAGAGTCGGAAATAGATTCTAGTTTTTCATAAATTTTCGTTAACTCATGTTCCCGGTTTATGTCGTCTCGAAAGAATTTCTCATGATGTAAAAGATAGTTAAGCAGCTCAATATGGGTTTCTTCCTGTGTGGTCACCTCGTCCGTAATTCGGTCCTCTTTTTCAGTAAGTTTTTTTGCAGCCTCCTCTAAAGAAAGGAGTTTTACAAAACAGTCTTCAATTAACGGTGCTTCTTTCTTGACCAGCATGATGACACCGAAAACGATAAATAATCCCGCGGCCACATACGAGATGAATTGGGGGATGATCTCAGCTGAAACTCTTCCCAATAATGAGGCAAGAACGGTTGAACAGACGAGAGCGATCGATGAAGCGAAGAATATCTTAATCGGTTTTCCGGTCGTCGCCGAGAGTGAAAAAACGGCAAGTTGAGTCTTATCTGCCAGCTCAGCAATAAAAACGAGGAAAAAAGCAGTAAGAACGGTATGAAGCTGTTCCATAAAAAAGACCCAGATAGGTACTACCTGGGTCGTGTATCTACTTTACAATGACATTACGCGGGAACGATTGCTTCTTGGGGGCACGCCTCCGCACAGGAACCGCAATCGGTACACGTATCGGGATCTATTGTATAGATTTCGCCTTCCGAAATAGCGTCCACAGGGCACTCTGATTCACAAGCGCCGCAAGCAACACAATCATCGGTTATTTTATATGCCATATAGAACTCCTCTACTATAGTTTTTTCGTTCTCACTATATCAGGAAAAGAAAAAAAAGGCAATATTAGGAACAATTCCTACTCACTTTGAAGATTATAATAGAAATCATCCTCAGGAAGATCTCCTCCGATTGATTGAGGTTCAAATGAGAGAAATACCTGTAAAAATCTTTCAATCTCCCGTTTAGCTTCCGCGGCGGGTTTAAACTTCAAATTGAGTCTTGGTATGGCCGCTTCAGCGGTTTTCGCGTCCAATCCTATATTGTGTTTTTCCGCCAGAATCCCGGCCATCTTCGGATTTTCATTAACCCATGCTATAGAATCACGGTACGCCGCACAAAATTTCTCTACAATGCCCGGGTAGGTTTCAAATAATTCGTCGGAGATGATCACGCAGGACATGGGTATGGAATCTTCAGTTTTCTGCAGTTTTGCCCACTCTTGTTGGATATCGAACAGTATCGAAACCTCTTGTGTGTTCAGGACGACTTTCGTCGAAAAGGGTTCCGGCAAAACGCCTACATCGACCCGTCCCGCAATCAGGGACTGGGCCAGTTCCGGATGGCCGTATTGAAACCGAATTTCCATATCGTTTTGGGTATCGATACCGTTTTCTTCAAGAATATACCGCACAATATAGTCGGGAGTTGCCGCTTTACCGATATTAAAGAGCGTTTTCCCTTTAAGCTGTTCCAATTCGGTCAACGATTTGTCGTTGCCTAAAATATAGAGTACTCCGTACCCGGTGATCGCCCCTAACCGGTAAGGGACACCTTTATTATACAGCTTCACCGCTACAGTGGTCGGCAGAGAGGCGATGTCCGTTTCACCGGAAAGTACTTTTGATACCACCACATCGGGAGCACCGGAGATTTCATATTCGGTAACCACACCTTCCCCCAGGGAAGGTCCTTCATCAAGCATTTTAATCATCCCGATTCCGGTAGGTCCCCGAAGTGTAGAAATCTTTACAGTTACCTCTTCAGCCGCACCTTCGGAATATAGGGGTGCACCAGACAACACAAGAGTAAAAAAGAGAAGAGAGACGATATTGTTACATTTCATACCTTGAGCTCCTTTCAAAATGCGGGTTTATGGGAATTGCAAAAATTACAATTACGTACACCGAAAGCAATTAAATTTTACCGAACTATTAAACTGTTAAAATTGTGATTTTCGCAATTCCCTCCCTTGTATATACTCATCACGATTCGGAGCGTCAAGTTAGATAATAAAATTGACAATTTCCGGAAGAGCTGGTACTATCCGAACTATGCCGAAACTAAATACTTTTTATTACATAGTTGACCGACTAAGCAAAGAGAACGCCGGTACGCTTCAACAGAGTTTAGAGATAATTCCCGAAATTAAAGAAGTGAGAATAAGCCCTCAGCAGGGTCTCATCGAAGTGACCTCGGCCAGGGATGCTGAAGCGCAGGTGCGTTTAGCCTGCGATGTTACCGGAACTATCTTTCGTACCAAAGTCAAAAAGAAAGATTTAGTCTGAAACAACAATTCTGAAATAGCGTTTTTTTCCCGCGCGAAGCATCATTTCACCCTGATCGACCCAGTTTTCATCCACGATCGTATTGACATCCTCAACTTTCCGATCATTGATTCTCGCCCCTCCCTGCTGTACCAATCTACGGGCTTCACTATTGGAACCACACAAATCGGTCCCGGCGAAAAGATCGAGGATTCCGATTCCTTTCTTCAGCTCCTCTTCGGTGATCGAAAGAGAGGGAATGGCCGAAACGGCAGTACTATCAGCTGAATTTTTCGAAAACGCGCTCCTCGACGCATCTTGGGCCTTCTCCGCTTCATCTTTTCCGTGAACGATCTGCGTCAGCTCGAAGGCCAGAACCTCTTTCGCCCGATTAATCTCCTTGTCTTTGAGCTTTCCCATCTCCCGTATCTCTTCGGCCGGGAGAAAGGTATAGAGAAAGAGGAATTTTGTTACATCTTCATCAGGCACATTTCTCCAATATTGATAGAAATCGTAGGGCGAAATCATATCCGGATCCAAATAGAGAGCGCCTTTTTCCGTTTTGCCCATCTTTTTGCCGTCCGCGCGAGTAACCAAAGGAAAAGTCAAGCCGATTGCCTCCGCACCTTCAAGCCGTCTGATAAGATCGGCACCGGAGACGATGTTTCCCCATTGATCATCACCGCCCACCTGTAGTTTACAACCGTATTTCCTGTACAGTTCGAGAAAATCGTACGATTGCAGCAGCTGATAGTTGAACTCGATAAAAGAGAGTCCCGTTTCAAGTCTCATCTTGTAGGTTTCGAAACTGAGCATTCTGTTTACCGAAAAATGGCGCCCTATGTCGCGAAGAAACTCGATGTAGTTGAGATTCGCCAGCCAGTCCGCGTTGTCGACAAGAACGGCATTGTCACCCGAAAAATCGAGAAAGCGGGATATCTGCTCTTTGATAGAAACCGAGTTCTCCTTGATCTTCTCTACGGTAAGCATCTTTCGCATTTCCATTTTTCCGGAAGGGTCTCCGATACGCGCGGTACCTCCTCCCACAAGAGCAATCGCTTTGTGTCCCGCTCGCCGCAGATGGGCCATTGCGAATAAGGGAACCAGGTGTCCGGCATGAAGGCTTGGGCCGGTGGGATCGAAACCGCAATAGAAGGTTACCGCTTCTTTTTCCAAATAATCGCGCAAGGCATCTTCATTCGTGCACTGTTTGACTAATCCGCGTTCCCTCAACAAAGATAAAGCGTCACTCATTACTGTCTCCTGTACTCACGGATGGCCTTTTGAATGGTTTCTACAACCTGACTGCGCTTTACCCGCACCTGTTCCATACTGTCCCGGGACCGCACGGTCACCGTATCGTCCTCTTTCGTATCGTAATCCACCGTTACACAGTATGGCGTTCCAATTTCATCCTGCCGTCTGTATCGTCTTCCGATTGCTCCCGATTGATCGTAAAAGGTAGTGACCTCTTTTCGAAGCTCTTTCTCGATGTCTCGGGCAATCTCCGCCAATCCGTCTTTCTTCACCAGAGGGAACACGCCGACAGTAATAGGAGCAACTTTAGGATGGAACCGGAGTACCGTCCTGGTTTCTTTATCATTAACCGTCTCTTCTTCGTAGGCATCGGCCAAAACCGTTAAGACGGTCCTGGTCAGACCGGCACTGGTTTCAATAACGTAGGGGACAAAACGCTCTTTCGTCGCTTCATCGAGGTAACTGAGATCCTTACCCGAGAAATCGATATGACGTTTCAAGTCATAGTCGGTCCTGTTATGAACGCCTTCCAGCTCTCTCCAGCCGAAGGGAAACTCATACTCGATATCGAAAGCGTCCTTCGCGTAGTGGGCCAATTCATCGGGACCGTGTTGGTGCCACCGCAATTTGTTCTCGCGGACCCCGATATTCGAATAGTATTCCCATCTTTTTTCCTTCCAATATTCGAACCATTTCGTATCTTTACTCGGATGGATGAAAAATTGCATCTCCATCTGTTCAAACTCGCACGTGCGGAAAATAAAATTCTTCGTTGTAATTTCATTACGAAAAGCTTTGCCGACCTGCGCTATTCCAAACGGCAGTTTTAGTCGACTGGTCTGCATGACATTCTTGAAGTTTACATAAATACCTTGTGCCGTTTCAGGCCGCAAAAAAACGGCGGAGCCGGAATCTTCGGTAGCACCCAAATGGGTCTTAAACATCAGGTTAAACTGTCTCGGTGCGGTCAACTCTCCGCCACATTCAGGACAGGTGTGAGACTTCCGATTCTCTTCCGGCAAGTTGTCTTCTCTGAACCGCTGCTTACACTTCTTGCAGTCGACCAAAGGATCGGTAAAATTGTCCACATGTCCGGAGGCTTCCCAAACGCGCGGATGCATCAAAATGGCGGCATCCAGACCCACAATGTTATCGTATAGCTGGGTCATCTCCCGCCACCAGAAGTTCTTAATGTTGTTTTTGAGCTCAACGCCCATCGGACCGTAATCCCACGCCGAACCTAACCCCCCGTATACTTCACTCGACTGAAAGACAAACCCCCGTCTTTTACAGAGCGAGACCAATTTGTCCATGGTTACGTTTTCAGTTATATTTTCCGCCATTCTATTCCTTCCTTACTCTTCTTTTTCACTTATTTCTTTTTAAGAGACAATTGCAAAACTCACTATTTTGAAAGAGACTCCCTTAAGAGCTCGATCACCCGGCCTAATCGTTTTTTTGCTTTCTTCACGCCAAGAAGTCGTATTGCCTTAAAAAGAGGTGGCGATACCGGGGAACCGGTAACGGCCACCCGAAGCGGCATAAAAAGAGAACCGAGCTTTACATCCACTTTTTCCGCGAGTTCCCGAACTATCTCCTCATTCGTCTCATCGGTGCGTTGTTCGAAACCGTCGAGGAACTCTGCTAAAGCCTCCGCAATTTCGAGGGTCTTTTCGGTACTCACCTTTTTGGGAATGATCTCGTTTATATCGTACTCCTCAACTTCACGGAAAAGAAAGCGAGAGAGCTCGACCGATTCGCACAGAGTCTTCATTCGCTCTTTGATGAGCGGTACCATACCTTGAATTGTTTTATCTTCATCCGGTGTGGGAGGATCGTTAACTATCCGGGCTTCCTTCAAATAGGGAAGGACCAGTTCCCTCACTTCATCATCGCTTTTTTGTCGAATATACTGCCCGTTGAACCAATCCAGTTTCTTATAGTCGAACACCCCCGGCGATTTATTGAGCTTATCAAGTGTAAAAAGCTCTTCCAACTCCTCTTTTGTGAAAAATTGACGCTTATCATCGTACGACCATCCGACGAGAGAAACGTAATTGATGACGGCTTCAGGAAGATAACCTGCTTTTTTGAAATCACGAACACTTGTAGCACCGTGACGTTTCGACAACTTTTGACCGTCTTTTCCCATCACCATCGGCAGATGACAGTAAGCCGGAGGTGTCCACCCGAAAGCGTTGTAGAGCAGGACATGAAGAGGACCGGATGACAACCACTCTTGCGCGCGTAAAATGTGGGAGATGTTCATAAAATGATCGTCAACTACATTCGCCAGATGATAAGTCGGAAATCCATCCGACTTCAGAAGTACGGGATCGGGATTGATATCTTTGTTTTTCCGCTTTACCCGGCCCAAGAGA
>CAZJBZ010000217.1:0-7870 GCA_964543975.1 uncultured Spirochaetales bacterium | reverse complement strand
AACCGGATACAATCCTTTTACCTCCTCACTTAAACCCGATTGATAGTCGACAAACTCTTCTAACACCCCTTGTACGCCAAACGCACCCACTGTATCGGTTCCAATCGCTTTAAACAGCTCGAAAAAGGCCGCAATAATATCGGTTATCACTCCTTTCAGGAGATAACCCGAATCCATCCTGAGCGCAAGGTTCGCCATGAAGTCTTTCGCAGCACCCTCGGCTGTTTGCCCGATCCCCGACCAGATGTGTTGATCGATAACAACGCGAAATGTAGCGATCAATCCCCCAAACCCAATACCACTGATAACAACTTTTCTTTCCGGTTTGCCGTCACTCATCCGGGATTGGTAGTGCTTACCGGTTACAACTCCCCCAAAACGAGTCTTATCCCACTCCTTGATAAAAACCAAATCCCGTAATTGAATCTTGTCCCGCCACGATTTACCGGCCTTATCAACCCGCGGAACAAAGATCAATGAGAAAGCACCACCGGGGTCCGCCAACGATTCCTGAAAAGAATACCCGATCAAATCGGTAGATGATGTGGATGATACGGCTTGAGAAGAGATGAACTTTGCAATCTCCCTGCCATTGTAGACCGAACTTTGGTAATTCGGTCGAACGATCGAGACTTCAAAATTCGGTGTTTTCTTGATGTACTGCATTTAATATCCCGCACCCTGATAAATGATTTCCTTATCCTCCCTTTGCGAACGGGTGTTTTCATCGACAGCCGCTTTTAATTCCTGCAGTTGTTCCTGTAAGCTTGCGAATATTTCAGTCAACTCGTTTTTGGACAGTTTTTCACCACGGCTACTCTCTTCATCTTCATATGGTTTGGTTGTTTTCTCCAACAATCCCTGTTTCATTAACAGCGTGATTTCCTCTTCCGCTAATTGTTCATCCAACCGGTACTTCGCAAACATTCGTTCGTTTAATTTCTCTCGATATTCTTTTTCCGCTTCGGATACAGCCGATAACGGTTCCGTTTCCCCTTTTATTTTTTCAATTGTCCGTGCTAAGGAGATGATTTCATCAAGATCGAGAACCTTGTTTTCTCCAAGTTCTACATTAACCTCTCGACTAGCCGATTGGGGAATATCATACAGACCGGCAAGGATAACGGTCCTCGCCTGTTTCACCTCTTCCGCTTCCTCCGTACCCCAACCGTATGCCGTCTCAATAGTTCCCGGTGTGTACACTTCCCTTAACCGTGATTCGATCCCCCTGGTTACCAATGCTTCCGTTTTTGCAGTTTCGGGGATACGCTCACCGGACGCTTCTCCTAAATCCTCTTCTAAAAGTCGCTGACCGGCTTCCGCCGCACTGGATTCCTCGAACCGTTGTTCCGCCTCCACTCTTTCCTCTTCTTCTTCTGCCAGTCGATTCACAACATTCTCGGAGCCTGCTCCCAACATATTCGAGAGTCCATCCAGGATTTTTGCCGGACCTTCCAGGATGCCCATTTTTGTTTCTTTCAGTGTTTCTCCGATTTGAATGACGGTATTCTTCATTTCATTTTGAATACGCAAGAGGCCTAGTTCCGGGGATTCCGCCTCTCTCCTACCTTTCTCCACAGTTCGCGCGATACTTTCGAGATCAATTTCACCCGCTTTGTATTGTTCCCATTTTGATAACAATTCATCGGCCACCGTATACGTTACACCGAACGTCTCCCTCATTAACTCAGTTACTCCCGTTCGGTCGGAGAGAGGTCGTAACGTTTCAATCTCTCCCATTGCCGCTTTAAATAACTCGGGTGACATCGTTTCTTCCAGAAGTCTCATCACTTCGGTGTAGGGAACACGCTCCTCTGAGGTTCGTTCCTGAGCAACCGCTCGTGCCGCCCGGTACATAATAACATCGGTTTCACTCTGTAAGGCCGTCGCTCTATTTGCAGCCTGGGTCAGCTCTCCAATCCGTTGTAACCCCGCCTGTCCTCTAAATTGTTCTCCAAAAGCGGAAAAAAAGGTTTGGGTCTTGGAAATCTCCTCGAATCCTTGTACCACTCCTCTTGTTAGTCCGTCTTCAAAAATAGCGAGTGTCGCGTTGAGATATTCCATGAACCGTCCTTCCGCCATCCTCGATTGTTCCAATCCACCGGCAACCAAACCCAACAGATTTCCTTCCATGCCGTACCGACGCCCCATTCCAACGAATTGAGCTAACCGCTCCCTCTCCTGGATGCCATAACCTCGAGCGTACCCGAACACCTCCTCCGTTTCTTGTGCCGCGGCTCCTCTTTCCATGCCTTCACGGGCAAATTCTCGCATCACCCCCATTCCTTCTTCCAACGAATAGCCGAAACGGGCTGCGGCATCACCGGCAAGTTCAAGCGTTTCCAGAAAACGGAGGGAGTTTACATCGGCTGCATCTGCCAATTCTCCGAAGGAGGCGGTAAGGTCCATAACCGGTTCCATGACTTTTTCGTATTGTTTTGATAGGGCGTTCCCCGCGAAGATGATGGAACCGGCAACCATACCGATTCCTGCCAGCATTTTACCGGCTACGCCAAGCCCGCCGACGGCGGTGCTAAAGGCACCCATGGCATCGGTACCGGCGTCCAAGGCATCGCCGGAGCTTCCCAATCGTGAAAACAATCCGCCTGTCCGGGTTATACCACCAGCGATTCTCTGCTCCGTCTCGGTTAGGGAGCTGACCAAATTGGAAGCAGCCGGTTGTTCACGCCCTTCGGGGACACCTTTGCGTTTCCAATCAATAAGCTCCTGGTCTTGAATCCGTTCCATTCGATCGGCAAATTGTTCGTACTGTTTGTCCAATTCTTCCAAATCGAGAGAATGTTTCAACTCCTCTGCTTTTTCGGCGATACCCTGAAGCGCGTCCTGGATTCGAGGTGCGATACTCGAGGCATTTTCCGTGACATTGATGCCAATTCCGATATTAGCCATGTAATATATTGTCCTTTATTCTTTGAATAGCTTCCTGGGTATATCCCATCTTCAAAAACTCCTCTTCCGGCAAGTCTTGAATCTGGTCCTCTCGCTGTTTGTGCTCGAAATAATTCTTCTTCAACACCTTACTGTCTGGAAGTCGCATATGATTGAGAAATAAAATCTCACATTGCTCATCCGTCAGATTTTGTATCCTGGGGTCCGTAGGCAATACCCGAAAATGGTCCATCACCCACATCCGGATTCTGGTCCTTGCCGGTGCCTGGTCCACCATTGTCTCGACCGCACGAGATTGTAATAAGTCGCTGTGTCTCGCTAGTAGATTGAAGATACCCCCTATAGAGTTCTACAACCAAATCAGCATCAGGACAATACAGCGCGCTCTTCAATTTTTTCCACCACTCAGGACCATCGATTACGACATGATCAAGAGTGGCATACGCCTGCATATTCCGCTCCGATTGCTTGTCGAAAAACTCGGCGGGGATATTGTTTCGAAATTGTGCTTTTTTCCGGTCGATTTCAACAAAATCCGCTCCAACCGGGAACTTAATGGTAAAACTCCCGCGAGGTGTATGAATTTCTTCCGTAATAGGCTCGCCGTTAAGCAGTTTCTCAAATATTTCTTTTCCGCGTTCACTTTCACTTTTCGAACCCATCGATTCTCTCCTTTATTCTCTTTTATTGGACCCGTTTCACCGCCTGAAACCGTACATTGGAGGTAACATACTGATTTGGATTGATCTGTTGGCCGTCACTAGCAACAATCACTTCCGAAAAGGCATGGATGACTTCACCTGTGGCAAGATTGGCGAACACCAACCCCTCGTACACCCTGCCTCGTCCGTCAAGCTGCACTTCATCCCTTGTAGGGAGTAAATCCTTAATCGTTATTTCTCCTCCATCGGCGTACAGTACCAAGGAAGCTTCCGGATAAAAAGTCGTTATATCGATGGAACAGGTATAATTCTGTGAATCCCAACTGATCGCACCAAGATGATTTAAAACGTTGGCCGGTTGGATTCCAAAATCTTCCATATAACTCGCTCCCGTTGCCAAACCGATCGCTTTTAATACTCCGTCGACCATGACCTTAATTTGGACCCAACCCCCTCCGGCAATTAGTTTTTGTGCCATCTATTTCCTCCTACTCATTTATATCAGCGTAAATACTGAAATGGTTTGTAATGAAAATGAAATTGATCGGTGCCGTTAGATTGGCATCGTATTCAACCTTTATCTGATCACCGATAACCGATTTCTGATAATTGCTATAGGGAGGATTGCCGACGAATATCTGTAGTTCGGTCGCGTAATAGGCGAGTTTCCGCATAACGATCGCATCCACATCACCCAAGATTGCGTTGGTTCCCGGTCGTCCGATGAATGTTCGCTCCAATGCCTCACGGAGGTCTCGACTCGCGAACAACGCTTCCCTCATCATTGAAAACTCCACTTCTTGTAAGCGACTTCCCTGGTAGGTGGTAATTGCTCTACAGTTCACCTTCCGTCCGTTCTTAAGCATTTGTCCGGCCCAAACACCACCCGCGATTAACTGATCCAATTCCGTGCTTTTTAAGGTCTTTTCCCACTGCAGAACATCCACATCTTTCCTGGTAGCGGGTTCATTCAAAGCAAGCGCAACCTGGCGACCGATCTCCTTACAGGCATAATAGGCCGGAGAGTACGTTTTGGTTGTTTCCATATCATCGAAATCATAGTGTACGAATCCCGGATAGCATAACGCCCCCGCACTCGATTTTAAGTTCTTCGCCCTGGTAATCGCTTCGGCAACTGTTTCTCCTGTCGTTCCACCAAGGATGAACTGGCGTTCACTCTTACCGGTTACGGAGTTCATCTTTTCACAGTGGTTCTTTATCAGCAGATGGATTGATTCTTCTTCAACCGAAGCACCTATAAATTGGATATTTTCAGCTTCGAGCAAAGCCAATGACGCGTCCCATTCCGTGGAAGTATACGCTCCGTCGATCGCCCCACTAAAATACACCCAGTCGGTGTCGTTGTCCGGAACAGCTCTAGAGGCGGCCCCGGTATTATAAGCAGCTTCACCGATCCAGGGCAGTGTCTTTATCACATCGATAACGGCCTGTAGATCGCTTTTCGCCGTATACGCGGATGTTTTAATATCTTGACCGGTAACCGAATCCAGCTCAGTTGAAGGATCTTTGGGATCGGCTTCCGCTAAGGCACAGGTGTAATCCGCCTGATCATTGATGTAGTTCACAACATCTTCGATTGTAGGAAAGGAAGCAAACTCGATATCCAGATCACCTCCGGCATCCACTGTAGTTGTTAATCCTGTTTTCGTGATATCCATTGTTACCGCGGTTCCGGCACCGGTGTATTGAATGGTGAACGATTTCTTTTCAATATTGTCTACAACAATCGCGTCCTGATTCTGAAACTGAATGGTGTATTTTTTTGTATCGCTTTCGGTCCCGGTTTCCAGTTTGCTTTTCACCTGATTGGTATGAAGCCCCCAATCCCACGCCTTTACTGTGATCATGGTTGTCGCGCTGCTTTTATGGTCTCTACTCGCCTGCGTTCCCGGATTAACTCGCCACGCGGCAATTTTTTGGGGAACATATCCCCCACCACAGGAGAAAGCATGTTTGATGGCATCCACCAAAGCACCGTCCCGTAAGACGTCCGCTGCTTCAGCCGGAGAAGAAAACCATAAGACGGTATTAGGCTTTCCGCCTCTCGAATCCCCCATGAGGACCGCGTTATTGGCTGCAACCGTTCCGGCACCACTCGATTGAAAATCAATTCTTGAATACGCGCCGGGGATATAATGTTGGCTTGCTTGTCCACCCGATTGAAATAAAGCCGGTTTCACTCCCATTTAATCTACCTCCTTTACCGCACTCTAGCGGTAAGTTCTCGTTGAACTATCGCTTCCCAATCACTTTTGGTCTTGAATAGTCTTCCGTATTTATCCCGAAACATGCCTTTCATAACGTCGGACATGTTCTTCCGATTCTCTAAGAACTTCATAATAGTCAGAACCGGATCATGTTTTATCGGTTTCGTTTGCAATGATTCTTGTTCATCCTTTTTGTTCTCCGATTTATCGTGATCACTTTTCTTATTCTCCGACATGATTTATCTCCTCGATTGTATGTTGGATTGATTCTATCTCGCCTGTTTCGGAATCAACAAAATATTGGGCCAACGGATAATCACAGTTGATTCCGATCATCCCGCCAAACAGTAACTTTCCGAAATCGACATTGTAATTTCCCGATCGATTGACCTGCATCGTCTCTTCCTGGATTTTTACATTATACTGTTCGTTAATCTCATATCGTTTTATCCCCATGAAAAACGCTTCTACCAGATCGATAATCTTTGATTTCAGTTCATCGTTATCGGCCCACACTTCAATACTCAAGTTACCGTTTCGCGTCGTTTCACAGCCTTCCGCGTAATGGTACCCCTTTTGTGTAATCAGCGTTTGCAACGCCTGAAAATCGGTATCGGAAATGATATAAAGATCGGGATTTGCAACAATATGGTCCAGTTCAGCTTGTGTAATTTTCGCGTTCTTTTTAAGTATCCCTAGCGAAATGGTCTTCGAACTGGTATCTTCAATCACAGTAATGGAAGGGAATAGATCGACCGGTACTTTCGTTCCGTTTACCGCCTGGTCCATAAGGTAGGCAAAGGGATGGATCGGCGAAATCCGAATGTTTTGATAATTTTCATAAATATCTCCCCACCGTATCTCTGTAAGAATATAGGTCCTCAATTCCTTGACGAGTATACTTTCTACATCAGGGGCATAGGTAATCACGGAAATCATACGTCCAAATCCCTCCTCATTCCTTCTGCAACTATTTCCGCCACTTCAGTCTCGGTTGCCGCTTGAACATGCTTCGTTAAGTTCAGCGCAGGTGTGGCCGGTTTGATCCAACTCTCGGGCGGGCTCTTCGCGCTAATGATTCGAAACGTAAAATATTGACTTCGACTTCTCTCCCCGGGCGCTTCACCGGGGAACACAACCAATCCTTCCAGATTGCGAAACTGTTGCGCCAATCCCTCCAAGCGTGACCCCCAATTGTATCCTTGCCGCTGAACCATTTCTCCCGCAAAGTTCGGCGATTGATACCCCTTGGCGGGATTAACTCTCGAACGGACAAACTCTCCGGTTTTGATCATGGACCGTATCAGGTTATAAACAGGTGAAGGCATCGGGTTCCGTATCGCCTTTGGATTACCATGTCGGAACGGAACAATTAGATAGGGAATGCCTTTTGCGGAAACCCGACTTTTTCTTCCGTAAGGATGTGTCTTCTTAAAATCTACTTCCTTAGTACCTTTTTCCAGCCATTCCACCGTTTTCTTTTGAGAAAACACTAAATAACTGAACCGGGATAATCGTTTTACCTTAATACTCCGGGCCGATGCACCTGAGGGATTTTTCACTTTGTAGGGGGTTCCCTCAATTTCACCTCCCAGGAGATAATCCTTCCACTTTTTTGCCACAATATGTTGCGCCGCCAATAGAAGCGCGCTTTCGGTTTCCGGTGTTTTCCCTTCTCGTGCCATATTCATGAGACGATCGATAATCGGTTTGAGGCTTCTCTCTACTTCCGTAACGGTTATTCGGACCATCTCAAAAAAAAGGCCGACACCTCTCTCGCAGGTATCGGCCTGTTCTACAGCACCTATAATCAAACGTGTTTTTCTTGTCACTATATAGTTTATGACTCCCACCGGTCTTAGTCAATATATTCCTTCATTCTGAGCGCCGCCCATATTCAAGAGCTTCAACCCTACCCGTCTCGGCATCATCACGTTTTCACTGCTTCGGATATTCGATCCATTCCAAATCCTCACCCGTTTATTTCAGATTTCTCCGAGTCCGGCCGGCCCGAGCTGATGCGGCGCATCGACGACGAGCTGGAGACGCGCGATCGGCCGCGGGTCTTCT
>CAZJBZ010000216.1:0-7895 GCA_964543975.1 uncultured Spirochaetales bacterium | reverse complement strand
GCGGAGACGCCGCGGCGGATAAGAGCGGTGGAATAGGAGACGAACAGCACAATCGAAGAGGTCAGCGCCGGGTATCGGCCGCTCATAGAAAATAAGAAGGAACGGATTGCGGAAATACAGGAAAATTTGGACGCTTACGATTCAAAAATGGTGGAGCAGGCGAAAAAGCAGGAAGAGGTCCTGAACAATCAGCAGAAACGGTTCGAGCTGGAGATGGAAGAAACCGTTAACTACTACGAGAACCAGCTCGCTGAAATGGAAAAGCAATGGAAGAATGAGGTTAATTCAATAACCACCCATTACGAATCGTTGGTTTCCCAATTGAAGAGAAATCACGCCGACGAAGTCGCGCGACTGAAAAAGATGCACGCGGATGAGATTGCTCGGTTGAAACAGGAGCACGCGGATGAAATAGCTGAGCTGAAAAGGCGGCACGCCAATGAGATCCGCCGACTTATCTTAAAGTACAACCCGGTCTTCGACAGCGGAGAATTGGCGGTCATTCTGGCGACGACCATCGATCCTTCCATTATCAGTGCCGGCAACCTCGGTACGTACAAGGCCATCCTTTCGGAAGAACAGATCATTTCCGAAGAGGAGTTCACGGTACTCCGAAACCGGATGGAAGACTCCGATGCCATCATGAACGCGTTACAAGAGATTCCGTATGAGAACTCTATTCCTTCGGCCCTCCGGCACCTGGAATATCGGAATTGGCAGGTGGTTTTGGAATACGAACGGATCTGGCAGAGCATGTCCGATGTGATCGAAGAAAAGAATGCTATCATTGCGGATAAAACAACTCAAATTAGTAATTTTCAATTTGCTCTGGAATCTTTGGTACAGAGTAGTCGTGAAAACGGCTACATTCTCGATCCGCGGGATGGAGAAAACATCATTGTGTTTATGGATACGATCCATAAAGTGCGGGAAAATGATATAGGCTATGTCTTCCGCGAGGATGATGAGGTTATCGGGACGGTCCGGTTCTTCTTTGTTTCCGGAAGATTGAGGGCGCGGCTTATAGAATTAATGGAGGAAGAGAATCCGATTCAGCCTTTCGATAAGATTCTCATACAGGTACAGTAGGAGATGAAAGTTATGAAAAAGGTTAGTCTGCTGATCACTATATTATTACTCTTTATTCTTCCAAGCGTTTCGGCAGTCGATATAACGTCATACGGCATACAGATACAATCGAGCACCGTCGAAGACGGTATGACAACCAGCAAAGCTGTTGATGATCGGGGCAGAACTTTCGAGCTCCAGACAACGGCCGAACTATCCGCTCGGGAGGCAGAAGGGCTGCTAACGATTCTGGACAACATCTATTCGTGGGATTATATGACGATCGGGACTTTACGGATTGCGTTTACCGCGAATCGGATCGAGTTTACCGTTCTTCCGGACTCTTTCTCCTACAAAGGCACCGATTTTATCCGATATCTTCCTTCGGGAATGCAGTTCTACTTTACCGACTATATCGAATACGATTTTCGGATGCTGATTCTCGATTATGTGGTAAAAGTCCGGGGACAGTTTTTCTCCGAGGAACAGCTGTGTGAAAAGATGACCAGGGCCGTTGAGAATCCTGTTGCCTACATACAGACCACCGATCCCCAGTACCTCTTTCAACAGATTACCGAACTATGGGAGAACATCGACGAGGTCAAAAACCACTCCGCTTCCAATGAAGCGATCGCCGAAGAGAGATATCGGGAGTTCCTCGATTTACAACGGAACCACCGGACCCTTCGAAGGGACCACCAAGCACTTCAAGACGACTATAAACAGCTGCGAAACGATCATGAAAGTTTGAAAGAGGCCCATTTGGCCCTCGATCAGTCACATCACGACCTGCAAGACGCGCATACTGCACTTGAAAAGGAACTGGACGATCGAACGGAAAGGTTTATCGCCGCCCTGGAGAAACAGGCCGCTCGAGGGGAGAAGGCGTATGCCGAACTTGATACCAAACGGAACGAATTGCGGAATGACCACGAGACGTTAACGGAAAACCATAATCAACTGAAGCAGGACCACGAAACGCTCTTGGCCGATGTAACAACATTGAAGCAGGCCATTCTCATGGTTGCCAATCAAGGACTGTTCAGTTCCATCGGAAAATCCAATGTGGAAGGGACCAATCGGTATATAGCGCTTCGAAAGGAAAATCCGGCAATGACCGGAGAGGACGCTTTTGACCGGGTGAAGTCGGAAGGGTTGAAGATATCCGGTAAGGAAGCGTTGTTGGCCGATATGATCTACTTTAGCGAGTTCGAGGAAAAAACGAAATAAAAAAATGCGGATACCGTGAGGTAATTGCAAAAATCGCCGCTCGTCGATATATGTTTCGTTTCGTGGCCTGCAATTGCTGCGGCTTCTTGACAATGTGGAGAACGGCATTTACTATACCCTTATATAAATTTTTGGTTAAAAATGTTAAAGGAGGATTTATGCAACACAGCCTAAAGAAATTGTTTGTTGTCTCTCTTATTTTGATCGTATCGGCCGCGTTCGTGTGGGCCGAAGGTCAGGCTGAGGACGCACGGGAAACGCTGGTGTACGCGACCACGGACAAAGTCTCGGATATGGACCCCGCGAACGCGTACGACTTTCACACCTGGGAACTGTTTAGAAACATCAGCCGGGGGCTTCTCGCGTACAAACCGGGAACAACCGAGCTTATCCCCGGTTTAGCACAATCGTACACAGTTAACGACGCGGGTGACGTCTACACGTTTAAACTGAGGGAAGGAATCAACTTTAGTGACGGCACCCCATTAGACGCGGAAGCGGTAAAATGGTCGATTGACAGGGTCATGAACATCGCCGGCGACCCGTCCTGGCTGGTAACCGATTTTGTTGATTCGGTCGACGTTGTGGATAAGGACACCGTTCGGTTCAATCTGCAGGGCCCGGTCGGGTTTTTTCCGGACTTAGTGGCAACGGTGCCCTATTTTCCGATGAACCCCAACATCTATCCGGAAGACGAATGGGTCAACGACCCGTCCGAATTGGCAGGCGGCGAACTCTCGGGGACCGGTCCGTATAAGATCATCTCTTTTAAGCGGGATGAAGAAGTGGTCCTGGAAAAGAACGCCGAATTTTATGGTGAAGAACCGGCTATCGACCGCATCGTCATTCGCTACTACGCGGATGCGACAACAATGCGCCTCGCTCTCGAAAAGGGTGAAGTAGACCTGGTGTACAAGGACTTGAATCCGTCCGACAAGGAAGACCTGTTGAGTATGGATGATTACGCAAACTACGAGATCCCCAGCTCCTACATCCGGTATCTCTGTTTCGAAACTTCCGAGAGCTACTTTAAAGACGCCCGGGTTAGGCAGGCCATCGCCGCGCTTATCGATCGTCAGGATATCATCGACAAGGTTTTCTTAGGCCAGATGGAGCCCCTCTATTCGATGGTCCCGAAAGGTATGAAATGGCATACGGACGACTTCGAATCCGAACTCGGGGACGGAAATGTCGAGCTGGCAAACAGACTGCTCAAACAGGCCGGATACTCCGCAAGCAATACGTTCAATTTCGAATTATGGTACACTCCTTCCCACTATGGGGACACGGAAGTGGACATCGCGGAAGTGTTGCGGGTACAGTTCGAGAAATCCGACCTGGTAGAGGTATCGATTAAATCGGCCGAATGGTCCACCTATATCGACAACTGGGACACCAAAACGATGCCCAGCTTCCTGCTGGGCTGGTATCCGGACTATATGGACCCGGACAACTATACCGCCGCTTTCGCGGGAACGTCCGGTTCCGCCGGTATGGGTATCTACTTCTCGGATCCCGAATGGGACGCTCTGTTTAAGAAAGAACAGACTACTCCCGAGCAGGATGTCCGGGGAGAAGTATTTGAGCAAATCCAGATGATGTGGACCGAAGAGGTCCCCACGGCCCCCATTTTCCAAGGAAAGCTGTACATTTTTGCGCAACAAAACGTAAAAGGGGTCATTGTCGGGACCGACATGGTCCTCCACTACAACACGCTCTATTTCGAGTAGAAGATTGCAGCGCTTTTTGTAGTGAACCCAATAATTTCGTAAAACAGATCGATGCCGGGGGTTTTGGATAAAATCCCCGGCATCATTTTCTTTGCCCTACAGTCCGTATTGTGCACGAGGCTTCATTATGAAACGGTTACTGAAATACGCAATCTTGCGGATACTATTGACTATCCCTATGCTGTTTATCCTGCTGACCCTGGTATTCGTGGTGCTGAGGGTCATGCCGGGAGACCCGGTAAAAGCGATGCTCGGCGCACACGCACCACCTCATGTTATTGAAGATAAACGGGTAGAGTTAGGGCTGGATAAGTCGATTCTCGCCCAATACTTCTCCTATATCGGTCAACTGCTCCGTTTCGATCTAGGTGACTCCATGATCCTGAAACAGAAGGTGAGTACACCGATAAAAGAAAAGCTCCCCGCGACCTTGGAGCTTGCTTTTATGGGTATGCTGTTCACCTTTGCTATCGGTATCCCGCTCGGTGCGTTTTCCGCGAGTAAACGAAGATCGGCCCGGGATTTGGGAATACGGTTGTACGGAAATATTGTCTACTGTATTCCCGTCTATTGGATGGGTCTTATGCTTCAACTTGTTTTCGGCATTTGGCTTGGTTGGCTCCCCATTGCCGGAAGGACCGGAGCCAGGATTTTCCCTTCTCTGTTTGAACGGACCGGTTTTTATCTTATAGATACCCTTTTAATCGGAAATTTCAGGGCATTCGGGGATGTTTTTCTCCATCTTATTCTGCCGGCCATTACCTTGGGGATTGTCCTTTCAGGAGTATTTGTCAGATTGACACGGGCGAATATGCTGGATGTCTTAAAATCAGACTATATTCTCGCGGCGCGGGCACGGGGTATTCCGGAGAAGAAGGTTGTCTACAAGCACGCGTTAAAAAACGCGTTCATACCTATTTTAACCATGCTTGGACTTCAGTTTGCCTTGCTTCTTGCAAACGCCATTCTGACGGAAACGACGTTTTCCTGGCCCGGCATGGCCAGGTTGCTTTTAGAGCGGATTTATTTGAGGGATTATCCCACAGTACAGGGGGTTATAGTGGTCTTCGCCCTTATCGTCAGTTTAATCTCCCTTATTGTTGATCTTTTGTACGCCCTTATCGATCCGCGGGTAAAATATTAAAGGAGTGAAAGTGTGAGTACACGGGCGCGTTTTTCACCTGCAAATACATTAGGAAAGCCTTTCAACCTGTTTGTAAAGGCGCATAAAAAATACGGAATGGAGTGGTGGCTGCTGGTTGTCGGGTTGGTTATTATTCTTTTTATCGTCTACATGGCCATTTTTCCCGAGACGCTCGCTCCCTATCAACCGCAAGACCAAACAGCCGGACCGCAGTTGTCACCGCCGAGCGCGGAGCATCCGTTGGGGACCGACAACCTGAACAGGGACATCCTTTCACGGATGATCCACGGTTCCAGGACTATTTTAGGGGTAGCATTCGCCGCTGCAATTATTTCCTCGATCGTCGGTGTTACTTTGGGCCTTCTTTCGGGCTTCATTGGAGGTGCATTGGACAGAATACTCTCCCTCATCATGGATTCCATCTATTCTTTTCCGGGTCTCATCTTGGCGATTGCTTTTGCCGCAATGTTGGGGCCGGGGGTCATCAATATTACCTTAGCCGTAGCGGTCATCTACATCCCGACCTATTTTAGACTTGTTCGGGGCCAAACGTTGAGTATCAAGGAAGAAGTTTATGTGGAAGCGGCTCGAGCGATTGGAGCGCGGAGAGGAACAATCATAGCCAAGTACATCTTTCCGAACGTCATTGCAACGGTGGTTGTTATTTTTTCACTGAATATAGCGGACGCGATTATGACGGAAGCGGCCCTTTCCTATATCGGTTTGGGTTTGCCCGCGGGAATCCCCGATTGGGGTATGGACCTCTCCATGGGCAAAAAATATCTTCCTTCAGGAACCTGGTGGATGGTCACTTTTCCCGGACTGATGATCATGATTCTTGCCTTAGGCTTTACCCTTTTAGGGGAGGCGCTTGCGGAAATACTCAATCCCCGGTTATTGGAGAAATAGGTGGCTGATACTATCCTCGAATTAAAAAATTTATCGATCGATTATCCAATCAATATTGGTAATGTAAAAGCCGTCCGTGACGTCTCTCTGGAACTAAGGCGGGGGGAAGCTCTCGGCCTTGTAGGAGAATCGGGCTGCGGTAAATCTACTCTCGGACTCTCTATTCTCAATCTCTTAAGAGCGCCGGGAATTATTTCGGGAGGAGAAATCCTCTTCAAAGGCGTTGATATAGCCACAATGCGGAGACAGAAACTGTTGAAAATGAGAGGACAGGATATCGCGATGGTGTTCCAAAATCCTCTCACTTCACTGAACCCCTTGTTTCGCATCGACCAACAGTTTTATGAGACCATAAAACAGCATGAACCGCGCGTAAAGAAAGATGCCGCCTATAAGAGGGCTGAGGATATTTTAGACGCATTGGGAGTGGAGAAAAAACGGCTGTACGATTATCCTCATCAACTTTCCGGCGGTATGAGGCAGCGAATAATGATCGGTCTGGGACTTATTCTTAACCCGGAAATTATCATTGCCGATGAACCGACTACCTCGCTTGATGTTATCGTAGAGGCCGGATTTATCGATCTTTTAAATAGACTAAGGCATGAATTTGAGCTGTCCATCCTTCTTATTACTCACAATCTGGGTATGGTCGCCGAAATTGCGGACCGGATAGCAGTTATGTACGCGGGAAAACTTATCGAATCCGGTACTGCCGATCAGATCTATCATAATCAGCTGCATCCCTATACCTACGGTTTAATCAATTGCGTCCCCAACATTAAACTGGAACAGGAAGAGCTGATTACCATGCCCGGCAGTCCTCCGGATTTGGTCAATCCTCCTCTCGGATGCCCTTTCGCTGAGCGATGTCCTTATGTTATGGATATTTGCAAAGCGGACCCGCCCAGGTTCGAACAACACGGTAATGAACATCATGTGGCGTGCCGGCTATACGAAGACAATGAGGTGGCTCCATGGAAGAACTGATACGCGTAGAAAATTTGACGAAGGAGTTTCCGGTCTACAAATCGGTACTCGATGCTCTCTTTGCCGGAGGAAAGAGGTCTGTCGTTCACGCCGTAGATGATATCTCTTTTACAATAGTGAAAGGAGAGGTATTAGGGTTGGCCGGAGAAAGCGGCTCGGGAAAATCAACGACCGGACGACTCTTGCTCAAGCTTATCGAACCGACCGCGGGGACCATCACCTATAAAAACCAGGATATGACGACCTATTCTCCGCGGGAAATGGAACAAATGCGGGAAAAGCTGCAGATCGTGTTCCAGGACCCGAACTCGAGTCTCAGTCCCAGAATGAGTGTGGGTGATGCTATTGGCCATCCACTCAAGATTCACCGTTTGGGTACCGCGGAGGAGAGGAAACAGAGAGTGTTGACACTCATGGATCGGGTCGGCCTCAGCCCGGCTGAATTCCTCTATAGAAAATACCCTCACCAGATTTCGGGCGGGCAGTCTCAGCGGGTGGTATTGGCAAGGGCATTGGTCACCAATCCGGATTTTATCGTTGCCGATGAACCGATTGCCATGGCGGATGTCTCGGTACGGGCGTTGATCCTGGAATTGATGAAAGAGTTGAAGGATGAATTCAATCTTACCTATCTCTTTATCACCCACGATTTAGCTACGGCAAAGTACCTCTGTGACCGAATCGCCGTCATGTATTTGGGCAGGATTGTTGAAATTGGTTCAAGAAATGAGCTGTTTTCTCATCCGCACCATCCCTACACAAAAGCTCTGCTCGAAGCGGTCCCAATTCCCGATCCTCTTCTCAGAAGGACCGAGGAGGTGGTC
>CAZJBZ010000215.1:0-7985 GCA_964543975.1 uncultured Spirochaetales bacterium | reverse complement strand
AGACTACTATCGACTGAAGGATTCGGTCGGTGAGTATAAACCCGGGAAAGACCTGTTTAAACTGACGAAAGAAGAAGAGGAAGTCGTAAAAGCGTTCCGCCGGATAAAAAGAGAGAAGCTAAAACAGAGCGCGATAGCCCTTCTAAAAAGCCTATCCGACACGGAACAGACTCTACAAGAAAAAGAAGAGTGACAGGGCACATGCAGTTGGAAAAGAATGCTTTTCCCATGGTGCGATATCTCTACTGAGCTTCTGTCGAAATAGGGATGAGGGGCACTTGCCCGAGTTCAAGTCCGAGATTTTTACAAGTGCCTCTACTGAACAGACATTTTCCCGTACATTTTCCCGCAAAAAGGGGGTCGTATACGAAGAGTCTCGCAAAATGCGAACCAAATATTGCCGCGCCATGGTCTTTTTTTAAAGACAACTGCGTGTAGGGCGTTTGACCTGCGAAGTCTGATGGCAGACCTTCCCCTAAATAAAAGGTTGAGGGGCACGAAAAAAACGGGAAGGAGTGGTCCCGAAAAAAATGGGTGAGGAGGCGGATAAACCAAGAGAACAATCAATATAATGTATCAATGTCGTGTGCCCCTGCAACCTACGTCTTATTTTATCACTCAGGGAAAGCTCCTCTGTGACGGTGAACACATTATCTTTTCGGACACCATCACAACAAGAGCTGTTATCCCTTGCGCAGCGTCTTCGTCATTAACCATAACCCCTATGCCGCGTCATCACCATTGAAGTTGCCGTTGTCCGTCGGCTTCGGTTCATACCGTTGTTTGAGAAACAGCTGTATCGCGGGTTGTTCCTCAACATTTTCCCGTCCGAAAAAGCGTTCCAGGGCCTTCTGTCTGTAACCGATCTTTTTTTCTTCCTGCATAATGTCATCCTCCATTTCAGTATTTACCTCCTAATACAGGGCAAAGCACGCTGCTGCTTCTAAAAACGTAAAAAAAATCAAAAAAAATGCGGGTGAATAGGCAACTTGAGCCTCATGAAAAGGCAGAGTACTCCGGTAAATTTCGAAGCCCCCCGTTTTTTTTACGGCCCATTACCGTTGAACAGCGTTACCGCGTCGCTGTTTGAAGCCGCGGCATACACATTTTCGCCATCCGGCGCGACGGCTAATTTTCGTACTCCGTCCAGCCCCACAATTCCGTCGGAACCGTTAAAAGCCGTACCGACATACGCAAGCTCATGAGAAAGCTGGTCCCGTGAAAAGACGGACAGCGCGTCATCACCGGAGGAACAGACATACACCTCCGACCCGTCACCGCGCAAAGCGACATCACGGGGATAGTGCATGCCGTCGATTCCTCCGGTTTCATCTTCATAACGGGCGGCGTATTCCCAGACATCGCCGTCGGAATCGTAAGAAAAGAGCACGATTGAATCATCGTAATAGCCTGTAGCGTAGAGAGCATCCGCGTCAGGAGCGAAAGAGAGGCCGGAGGCGCCGTTTAGTCCGTCTACACCGTCGATGCCGTCGGAAAAACCTGAATGATAACTCAATTCACCGGATTGACCGTCACGCTGAAATACCAACAGGCAGTCCCCAGTGAAACTGGATGCAGCCAGCCATTGATCGTTTCGACCAAGAGCCAGGGCCGATGGTGCAGTGTAGACACCCGTTCCCAAACCGGTCACATCGACGGTCTGAACATGCGTTACCTGACCCGCCCCGTCATCGATCGAATAGATATGAAGCGCATTCTCTTCCGGGTACGCGATGACAAGAAAATCGTTTTGCGAATCAAGAACACAATCGGCGGGATAGGTTGTGCCCTCGACCGCGGAAACGTATGAAAATGAATAATCCGCGGCATCATATCGCAGCCACAACACTTCCATCGATGTCTTAGCGCAGACGAAGAGCGGACCATCCGTGCCTACAGTCGAGAGCGATACAATTCTTTCAAGAAGATGACCGTCGACCTCTGAAAAAGCGTTGAGAAAGCTCAGCTCACCATTTACCGGATCAACCTCAAACAGGCCAAGTTCATCCTCATCGTAACCACCGGCAACGAGGCGCGTGCCGTTCGCAAGCAAAGCCAGGGACCGCACTCCGGACAATCCGTCCACCCCTTTTTCATTGTCCTCCCACACCCCGTAGAGCAGCAGGTTTCCGTAGTAGATCCGATTGCGGCAGGTGCAGAACGTTCCCCACGAACCGCCCGCGAGTCCGTTCCCCGAAAAGACCGTTACATCAAGACGATGCAGACCGACATCGGGACCAAAATCTATTGAGGACGATGCAGAATAGACCTCCCCGTCGAGGTACCAGGTCACCGTCGTGTCCTGAAAGGACGGAACGGTCGTTACAGTTAGAGGATAACCGGTATCGGAGAAAAGTTGGTTCGGAAAATCGTCAACCGATACATCAAGCGTCCTGAAAACATTGTCGGAAATCACAAAAGTGCCGTCTACAAAGTAGGCTGCCACATCCAAATCGATAGCAGCGGAACTGGTCTCTCCCGACAGAATGCACACCGTTTCGATACATCCCGAGACCCGTGAAGCTCCTTCGTAGAGAACGATATCCAGCGTATAGAAACCTGCTTCGAAAGAACCTGTTATGGCGGCGCTCCCCTCCTCCATAGTCACCGATGTATTTACAGCATCACCACCTGCAGCCGGAGCCATAGTCGCCTCTACATTCGGGCTGGTAAGGAGCAGATTATCCCAGGTAACGACGACATCCAGTGAGCCTTCGCCCTCAAGGGGAGTAATAATGACCGTTACTTCCGTACTCACGTTATCAAGCACGGCAACAGCGGTGCCCATGCCCAAAAGCAGATTCTCCGAGGTGTACGCTTCCACGGTGACGGTCCACTCACCGGGAGCTAAATCCTCCACCGTACAGGGAGAACTGTCCGTCTGCAGATTAAACTCCGCGTTATTCGGCCCCGCTCCCCACAGCACGTATGACGAGGTTGCCGTCATCCCGTCAGGCTGGATGGTCTTTTCAGTCCCGCTTTCAAAAGAGATTACAAGAGCCGATGACTGTCCCGATCCGTCATTCCCTGCGGGAGCACACCCCATCACCATCATCAAAAAGAGACACACAACGATGATATAAACGGGCAACGACCCATCTTTCGGAAAGGATGCCGACCATTTCCGTGCATGAGGCATCGACCAATCGTCGCAAAAATTTTGTTTTTTCATGATTTCCTCCTTGTATAAGGAGAAAACACCTGAAACCGAGCTGCTGCTTCTCTATTGTGCGGATAAAGGAGAAAAAATTACGCGATAACCATAAAGACAACAATCAGAATAGAAACAACACCGAAACTTAAGCAATCTCTACGACTTTAACCGTCAAATTCCAGATCAATTCACCACAAGGAGCAAGGCACGCAAAATACATATTCGACAATTCCTCCGTAGTGAGATTCCGTCATGAATACTTACCACATTCCTTGATTTACGATAGAGGCCTTATTCAGTGCTGAATTCGTCGGCCCAAGAAAAAAATGATAGACTGAGGCATGGCGTGGTTTTATAATGACATCACGGTTACCTTGAATGAAGCTAAAAAATTCTCATAGATTTCTAAGATATGCTAAGAATACCGGTTGGTCGGCAGCTGAAAAGATTCTTAACATATTTATTCGGTTCTTTGTCTCGATTCTAGTGGCACGTTATTTGGGGCCGGAAAAATTTGGGTCGTTAAGTTTTTCTTTTAGCATTGTTGCTCTCTTTATGTCATTAGGGAATGCAAGCTTGGATGCGATTATTGTTAAAAAACAGATTAGTGATAGCGATGATGTAGCCGAACTTTACGGCAGCGCTATAATGAGCAAACTATTCGGTGCTCTTTTCGTTAACGCTATTGTATTTATAATAGGGCTTTTGTATTTACCGGAAGAAAACTTCATTATGAGTCAAATCATTGCATTCGGAATTTTTTTTCAGGTAGTAACAGTATTCAATGCTTCTTTCCAGGCTCGGGTCCGTATTAAGTATGCAAGTCTTTCAATTATTTTTGCCCTAGCCGGTTCTTCGTTGTTTAAAATCATTTTAATTGTATTAAACGCCGATGTCATCTTCTTTTCAGGAGCAATGACATTAAATTCGTTCTTCTATGCCCTCTTTCTCATCATCTTTTTTAGAAAAGAAATGATGCCGCTGTCTATTTTGAAATTTAAAATTTCGACTTCCATATCGTTTTTAAAAGAAACCTGGCCTCTTATTTTATCAGGATTATTCATTGCATTATACACACGCATTGATCATATTATGATTAGGTTTTTTTTAGATGAGGAGGCACTCGGGCAATATGCAGTATCATCCCGGATAACGACAACTATATACCTTATCTCTATTGTACTATCAACATCACTTTTCCCCGCAATCTTACACGCTAAAAGTCGGGGTCCGGTTGAATACAAAAAACGACTACAAAGTTTAAGCGATTTTCTTTTCATTTTGGCCGTTGGGATTGGTGTACTCTATTTAACTATCGGAAAACCGATTTTCCTCTTCTTTTTTGGGGATAAGTATATTCCCGCAAGTGAAGTCCTTCAAGTTCATATTTGGAGTTGTGTTTTCGTATTTCTTGGTATCCTCTATTCAAACTGGCTGATAGCAGAAGAACAACAAATTAGTACTCTGATCAGGACATTTGGCGGTGCCGTTATCAATATTATATTGAATTTTCTTATGATCCCTCGGTATGGGATAATGGGCGCGGCAATATCTACTCTGGTAGCTCAATTTTTAGCGTCGTATGCGGGTTTTGCATTGTTAAAGATTAGTAGGGAAGGATTTCTTATGCAGACAAAATCATTATTTCTTCCCATCCGCTTATTAGGCAAGTTATTTAAACACGGTAAAAAGATTGATGATCGTTGAACACAAACCGCTTGTATCTGTTATTATCCCAACCTATAATCGGGCAAGCCTTATTATACGGGCCATTAAGAGTGTACTTTGTCAAACCTTCACTGATTTTGAACTTATCGTGGTAGATGATGGTTCGACGGATAATACAGTATCCTTAATACGTAAATTTGACTATCCTATTCGTATCATTCAACATCAAAGGAACTACGGTGTAAGTCAAGCCCGAAACAGTGGGCTTGATGCTTCCAAAGGCACTTTTGTTGCCTTCCTCGATTCCGATGATGAATGGTTATCCGAAAAGCTATCCATGCAGATTAATGCGATGTTTAAACAGCCTGATCCATATAACTGCCTCTGTTATTGCAAAAGAGTGAAAAAAAATTCGAAGTTTACTACGATAGGTCCGAACCGCGGCTTGCACCCGTCGGAGCATTTTTTGTGGTATATACTTGGTCCCGGAGATGGTGCTCAACAACCGAGCTCTCTTCTCCTTGCAAAATCAGTAGCGCGTGAAATACGTTTCGATACAACAGTAGTTTGCGAAGATAAAGATTTCTGCTTACGATTATGGAGCAGAGGTATTCGATTCATTTTTGTTGATAAAATTCTTGTTATTTATCACATGGATTTCAGCCGTAATCACTTATTGTTTTCAATTACATTTGATGATTCTATTCAGTGGCTCAATAAAAGAAAAGAACTTATCCCTGATAAGTATAAAATTACATTTACTGCCCTTGCTGCCAGAATGATTACAGGTAAACGAAAGTGGCTAAAGGTGTTCAGAGCACTTGCACCTGCCGTTGGTAGATGTTGGTTGTCTCCGCAATCTTTTTTTAAAACTATCGTCTTTGCGTTATTTCCATTTCGGTATCATCATTGGATATATTTTGGTGTAGGAAGGATTAAAAGCCTACTTCGTGTTAAGGATTATCACAAGAACTGAAGGTCGAATTATTTATATTATAGCATTTAACTATTTTTACACGGATGAAACATCGATTTTTGCAATTACCCAACACCCGCATTTTGAAAGGGGTCTATAGAAATAAATAAAAAATGTTTTTGCGAAATGAGGATATAGATATATAATGCTTGAAGGATGTTCTTATGAAAACGTGGCAGGAAAATAATGAAAGGTCTGGGATTGCTTCAAGAATAGAAGATGCATTATCTCTATTAGGAAAAGAACTATAGCGGAAAGTAGTAGATGGGCAAATATGTTGGAGAAAACAATATCGATCGTAACGGCAGCGTATAATTCGGAAAAAACAATTAAAAGGACTATTGAAAGTGTATTCTCTCAGACCAATTTTCATGACTATGAATATATAATTATTGACGGTGAATCAAAGGACAACACAATAGATATTATAGAGCAGTATCCTTTAATTTCATTTCTTTCTGAACCGGATAATGGTATAGCCGATGCTTTTAATAAAGGTCTAAAATTAGCGCAGGGTAAATACATTTTTTATTTAAACTCAGATGATTATTTATCTGATAAGTTTGTGTTGCGAGATGTATCCTCCTTCATTACAAAAAATAATTTCCCATACTGGATTGTTGGTGAGATTGCAATTTCAAAAAATGGAAAAACAATAAGAAAAAGAAGAAAGCTTAAACCGTCCTGTAAATCACTTGTATTAAGAAACGGCATTCCTCATCCAGCAGTCTTTGTAAATAGAAATATACTCGAAAACGTCGGCGGGTTTAATACTAGCTACCATTATTTAATGGATTATGAATTATGGGCTAGGTTATGTGAACATGGGATTCACCCTACTTATTTAAAACGATTAATCTGTATCTATTCGAGAGAAGGTTTTTCTTCTGATAGTAATACAATCCGTGATAATGAGTACTTTAGTATTTTACGAAGAATGAGAAATAGCCGGAATAAACGTTTGATCGGTGCAATTTATGATACGATTAAAAGAAAAAGTAACGAAATATAATTTTCAGCCACTTATCAGTGTTATCATTCCTACGTATAATCGTGATTATACAATTACTAGGGCATTACATAGTGTTCTTAAGCAGACATATAAGAATATGGAGATACTAGTTGTTGATGATGGTTCGACGGATGATACAAATGAAATTGTAGCAAAATATAGTGATAAACGAATTAAGTACATAAGACACGAGGTGAATAAAGGCGAGGTTGGGGCTAGAAATACCGGCATTAGAAATGCTATCGGGAAGTATATTGCTTGGCTGGATAGTGATGACGAATGGTTAGAATCGAAGTTAGAAGAACAGCTCAATCATATGAATAAACTTACTAATTCGTGGAAGGGTGTGTATTGTACATGTTTTATTGGACGGGTAAAGGGAAAGATTGAAGGGACCTCCTACAAAGGAAAGTTTATTGTTGAGTTATTAACAGGTGAAGCAGACCCCGGAATTGGAACGAGCCTTTTAGTTGAAAAGAAAGTGTTCGAAGAGATAGGGTATTACGATAGTACGCTTAAAAGACAATCCGATGTTGATTGGTTAATTAGATATTTTAAAAAATTTAATCTCGATGTCATTAGTGTTCCATTGGCAATAAGACATCCTGGTGGTTGTTCAAATTACAATGATGTGAAGAACTCTTTTGATTACTTATCAGCAAAATACAAAACCATGCACATTAACCTGCCTATTAAGAAGCAAAATAAGATAAAAGGGTATAGAGAACTACGTTTATTTGAATTATCAGTAAAGGCAAAAAATTACAAACAAGCATGGGTACATTTATTACGATCATTATCTATCTCACCTATTTCCATATTTTATCGTTTAAACAGATATTACAAACTAATTGTGAGATTAATTTCATGATAGTCAGGTATAATAGATATGTAAAATACATAATAATTTTTAGTTTCTTAATTCTGGCTTTTCCAAGAAGACTGTCTACTGTTCCAATAATATATTCTTACCCCACCTTTTTCATATTTTTGTCACTGTATTATAAAATAATTTATATCAATAAATTTCAATTTTATATATTCTTGGCAATTGTTACGATTAGTATCAGTATCGCACTACTAACTGAATCAAAAATACTTAATGTTCTCTTTTCGCTTGCCACCTATAGCGGATTATATTTTCTATTAATCGATTTTCGAACAAATCATTATTA
>CAZJBZ010000214.1:0-8020 GCA_964543975.1 uncultured Spirochaetales bacterium | reverse complement strand
AGGATTGAAAATTGAGAAATACAACTCGATTTTTAATCAATGGGAATCTATTGCAGGTGAGAAGATAGCATCACAGTCAAAGGTTAAAGATATTGTTAATGATGTGCTTCTTATCGAAGTATATCATCCCGGGTGGAAGCAGCTTTTGCAGGTAAAACAGAACAGTATTATTTCTAAAATAAACAAACTCTATCCTAATAGTGGGATCAAAGAGTTGAAAATTGTCATAACAACACGCCCCCGAAAGAATATTCCGGTTTATCGAGAAAAACAACCGGTTGGAGAAGAGACCGACGGCGACACGTGTGAAGAGCAAAATGAAGACGGAAATGAATTGGAAAGGGCCTTGAGAAAATTGAAAAAGGCTGTCGAAAAAGATATATCGATTGAGCCCCCTTAAAAATAGAGGTATATGGCACTTGCAAAAATGTCAATTAATTATATTGTAAACATTTAATTTTTTTATCCCTGATAAAATTGTGATTTTTGCACGTGCCTCGATTGACAAGCCGGAAGGGTAAATCGTATACTACTATCCTTTCAAGACATGTAGCTGATTAAGGAGATATATATATGAAACGGACGTACCAACCAAGTCGAGTAAAGAGGAACCGAAAACTTGGTTTTAGGGCGCGAATGAAGACAAAAAAAGGACGACAAGTACTCAAAAGACGTAGACAAAAAGGCCGGGCCAAATTAAGCGTTGCCGATGAAAAAAAGCCTTACTAAGAGGGAACGTTTAAAAAGTAATATCGATTTTAACAATGTTTTTACTAAAGCAGGAAAATCACGTAAAGCAACGATTAACGGCATATCACTCCGTTTCAGAGAGACCGAAAAATCGTATAATCGTATTGGTATAGTCGTAACAAAACGTTTTGGAAACGCCGTAAAGAGAAATAAAGCAAAACGGCATATCCGCGAGATCTATCGAAACATGAAAGAAAAAGTGAAAACAGGTTACGATATTGTGATTATACTCTATCCCGGGGAATACAAATATGAAACAAGACGAGAACAGGTCTACTCTCTCTTTGAAAAAGCAAATCTTTTTCGTTCGTTGGCCCTCTAAAGCCTTTCAATATATATTTTTAGGTCTCCTTTTTGTTTATCAAAAGACTATTTCTCCCCTCCTCCCTTCGACCTGCCGCTATTTTCCGAGCTGTTCTTCATACGCGTTTACAGCGGTAAAACGGTTTGGTCCTTTTCACGGAGGTTTCTTGGCTTTGAAGCGAGTACTCAGATGCCATCCTTTTCATGCAGGAGGATACGATCCGGTTCCTTCCTTGATGGAGAGAAAAAGGTAATTACAAAAATAACGATCTTAGCAGAGCTGGAAAAGTTAGATACTTATACTGTATATAATTGTTATTTTTGCAAATACCTCACAACCTGTAATTAGAGCAGGATCAGGAGTTTTTACATTATGGATAAAAATACACTTATTGCCGTTGTTCTTTCGGTGGTCGTTATTTCAGTCGGTTTTTTTATTCAGGCCATGTTATCGGCACCGGATGAAGAAGAATTGGCACGCCAAAAGGCTCTTCAATCTGCGACTGAAGAGCAAAAAATCGAGACTGAGGAATCCCAATTCGCGGAGGCTGAAGAGGCCGAGAGGAGGACCTTTCGCGGAGATGAGGTTACCTCCGGAGGTGTTGTTCCTATTGTACTCGAAGGGGAGGCCGAACCTATACGCCAGGAGATAAAGGGCGGGACCGATTATTTCGATATCACCTTTTCCACGGTAGGTGGAACAATACAGTCGTTGAAGTTGAAGGAACACCTGGATGAAAATTATCCGGTAGAGATGCTTTATACCGGAGAAAGTGGACGTGATGCCTTTACCGTAACCTTTGGTGACGATAGGAAAGAGTACGCGGACACCCTGTATCATTTTAGTAAACCGGATGAATACACCTATGAGTTCTACAGGTGGTTTACTCCAGCTTCGGGCGGGAATGGAAAAAATAAAACTCCATTTCTAATAACAAAAACCTATCGCTTCAAGCCGGGTGAATATCTGTTTGAATTGAATATCACAATAGAAAATAAAATAAATGAAATTCCGAACCTAGATTTTAACGGCTCAAGTTATACTCTCTATGTCGGCCCTCAGATAGGTCCTTCATTTGAGAAACTCGACCCGAGAAAGAGAGAATTCAGAGACTTCTTTATCTATACCAACGGAAAACGAGACAAGGTAAAGATGTCACGGGAAGGAATAGCGGAAGTGGATGAGCGTTCTCTCTGGGGAGGTATAGCGGGAAAATATTTTACCTTGATCGCTATTCCTGATGCTACACAGTACGATATTCTGTTCAAACAGAGAGGAGACGTTGAAGGACTACCGTTGAGTGCGGAAATGCTCTTTTCCCGACCACAGCTTCAAAGTTCAAAAAATACCGATGTGTTTTATTTCTATGCCGGTCCGAAAAGGCGGGATTTTCTTGATCGTTACAACCAGATGGATAACAACGGTTTTCAGCTGAAAGGGCTTAACCTTGATGCTATGGCCGACAGCACACGTATAT
Source organism: uncultured Spirochaetales bacterium (assembly GCA_964543975.1). GTDB lineage: Bacteria > Spirochaetota > Spirochaetia > SPDA01 > CAZJBZ01 > CAZJBZ01. Next base: position 5,489 of record CAZJBZ010000214.1, on the reverse strand, counting down.
TCGGATGGTTGGAAAAGATATTAAAGTTTTTCTTGGTGAATTTTTATAAAATAATCCCTAATTATGGAGTGGCAATTATCCTGTTGACGGTCCTGGTCAAGCTTATACTTTTTCCCTTTACCAGGAAGAGTTATGAATCATCCAGTAAAATGCAACAGCTTTCTCCCAAGATAAATGAATTGCGGGAAAAACATAAAGACAATCCTCAGAAAATGAACCAAGAGATGGCAGCCATCTATAAAAAAGAAGGGGTTAGTCCTTTAGGCGGATGTCTTCCGATGCTGCTGCAACTTCCGGTTTTTATTGCACTGTACGGGCTCCTTACCTCCCATTTCGACTTACGGGGAGCGGTCTTTATTCCCCCTTGGATAACCGATTTGTCCGCTCCGGAATCCATTTGGAACTTTGCACCTTTTCAGTTACCCATACTGGGTTGGAGTGATTTAAGACTGCTTCCGATTATTTTTGTCGGTACGCAGCTTCTCTCCAGTAAAATGATGCAGAGTCCGAGCACCGGTTCTCAGGGCAATATGAAAATAATGATGTATGCACTCCCCGTTGTCTTCTTCTTCATACTCTATGATGTACCCTCCGGATTGCTTGTTTACTGGATCGTTACCAATGTGCTGACCGTCCTTCAACAGAGGTATATCGCAAAGATCAAAAAAAAGAAAAAAGCGTAATATGTTCGACCTATAGACGAAGGAGAATGAAATGATAAAAGAATTTGAAGGGAAGACCGAAAAAGAAGCGATTGATAAGGCAATAGAAGCGTTGGGATTAAATCGAGAGGAATTCGATGTTGAGATTATCGATTCATCAAAGAGGGGCCTTCTTTTTAGAAAAGGCAATGTGAAGATACGGATCCATATTTCAGATGAAGATTTGGAAGACGATCAAAATATCGGAGAACCTGAAGACGAAACCGAAGAAAAGATGGTTCAGTTTATCGAAAAGTGTATAGAAAAGATGGGGTTTCCCGGACAAGCCGTCATTACAGGACATGAAGACAATAAGCTTACGGTGAGCATCCAATCAAACCACTCAGGCATTCTCATCGGAAAAAAGGGGAAGAACTTGGATGCATTGCAACTGCTTACGAATGTTGTCGCGGGAAGAATTGATAATACCCTGAAAGTCATTGTCGATGCCGAAGGTTATCGTGGCAGAAGGGAAGAAACATTGATACGAATAGCGAGAAAAGCTGCCGAAGAGGTGCGACGCGATCATCGCTCAAAATTATTAGAACCGATGAATCCCTTTGAAAGGAGGCTGATTCATACTTCTCTGAACTCGATGGCAGATATTGCCACGAAGAGTGAGGGAGAAGGTCTCTACAAACAGATACGCATCTATTATACCCGTGATGAAAATAGATAGATTCCAAAAATATACTGAATTCGGATAAGGAGGAATTATGGATTATCGTGTCAAAGACATGGCCCTCTCTTCACTGGGACGGAAAGAGATAGAGATTGCCGAAAAAGAAATGCCCGGTTTGATGGCCATCAGAGAAAAATATGGAAACGAACAGCCGCTTAAAGGGGCCAGGATCAGTGGTTCTCTTCATATGACCATACAAACGGCGGTCCTTATTGAAACGCTCGCTGATTTAGGCGCGGATGTTCGGTGGGCAAGTTGTAACATTTTTTCTACTCAAGATCATGCCGCTGCTGCAGTGGTCGCGGGACGAGAGGGTACTGTTGAGGATCTTCACGGTGTACCGGTGTTCGCCTGGAAGGGGGAAACACTTGATGAATATTGGGAAGCACTCGAGAATGCACTCACCTTTCCGGACGGAAGGGGCCCGAACCTTATTGTTGATGACGGTGGAGACGCGACGCTTATTATACACTTGGGATATCAGGCGGAAGATGATCCTTCTCTCCTGGACAAAAAAGCCGGAAGTCTCGATGAAGCGGCCCTTACGCGACGTCTCAAGCTAATCTATGAAAAAAACAACACTATGTGGCATCAATTCGCTCAAGAATGGCGGGGAGCTTCAGAAGAGACGACTACAGGCGTGCATCGCCTTTATAAAATGGAAAGGGAAGGGTCTCTTCTTGTTCCGGCGATCAACGTAAACGACAGTGTAACCAAATCGAAGTTCGATAATCTCTACGGGTGCCGCGAATCTCTTCTTGACGGGATCAAAAGGGCAACCGACGTGATGATTGCCGGTAAAGTTGCGGTGGTCTGTGGTTACGGTGACGTAGGAAAGGGGTCGGCACAATCCTTACGGGGAATGGGGGCACGGGTCATCGTAACTGAAATTGATCCGATCTGTGCCTTGCAGGCTTCCATGGCAGGATATGAAGTCACAACAATTGAGGATACCCTCGGTATGGCGGATATTTATGTAACAGCCACAGGAAATCTCGATGTCATAACCGTTGAACACATGAAACAGATGAAGGACCAGGCAATCGTCTGTAACATAGGCCATTTTGATCATGAAATACAGATTGAAAAGCTGAACGCTTATTCCGGCATAGAGAAGATAGAAATTAAACCGCAAGTGGATAAGTATCATTTTCCTGAAGGAAATGAGATTTTCGTTCTCGCCGAAGGAAGATTGGTCAATCTCGGATGCGCGACAGGACACCCTTCTTTCGTGATGTCAAACTCCTTTTCCAACCAGGTGTTGGCACAAATGGATCTTTGGAAAAATCGTGATTCGTATAAACCCGGTGTTTACACCTTATCGAAGGAACTGGATGAAGAGGTTGCGCGCTTACATTTGGAGAAAATTGGAGTAAAATTGACCACATTATCGGACGAGCAGGCTGATTATATCGGTGTTCCTGTTAAAGGGCCATTTAAGACACCGCATTACAGATATTAGGAGTACGCAATGAGTGAGGTTAGAAAATTTTTGTTTACATCGGAATCGGTAAGTGAAGGTCATCCGGATAAGCTCTGCGATCAGATATCCGACGCCGTCCTCGATTCCTGTCTGAAGGATGATCCTGAATCGAGGGTCGCCTGTGAGACTTTTACCACGACAGGGATGGTTTTAGTCGGGGGCGAGATTACGACCGAAACGTATGTCGACGTTCAAGAGGTAGTCCGAGGTGTGGCAAAACGGATAGGCTATGACAGACCGGAATACGGTCTTGATTACGAATCGATGTCGGTCATGAGTACCATTCATTCCCAATCTCCCGATATTTCGCAGGGTGTTTCGGGGACCGGCCTCTATAAGAATGAACAGGGTGCCGGTGATCAAGGGATGATGTTTGGGTATGCCTGCACTGAAACCCCCGAATTGATGCCGGCTCCTATCTTTTACGCGCATCAAATTCTCATGTATGCCGCGAAATTGAGGAAAGACGGAACAGTTTCTTGGCTCCGTCCGGATTCTAAAAGTCAAGTGACGATAGAGTATGAGGGCAATACACCAAAAAGAATCGATACCGTGGTCGTTTCCCATCAACATGATGAGGGGATCGGTTATGAGGAGTTAAAGGACCAAATAATACAACAGATTGTTCGTCCCGTATTGGAACCGACCGGAATGTTAGGGGATGATACAAAGTTTTTTATCAATCCAACCGGGCGTTTCGTCATTGGCGGCCCTCACGGGGATTCCGGTTTGACCGGGAGAAAGATTATCGTCGACACCTATGGCGGCATGGGACGGCATGGAGGAGGGGCCTTTTCCGGTAAAGATCCCAGCAAGGTGGACCGTTCCGCGGCCTATATGGCCCGCTATGTGGCAAAAAATGTTGTGGACGCCGGACTCTGCGAGCGGTGTGAAGTTGAACTGGCCTACGCAATTGGGGTCCCGTTTCCCGTCTCCGTTATGGTGGACACATTCGGTACCGCGAAAGTACCCGAACAAAAGATCGAGAAGGCAATCGAAACGGTTTTTGATTTGACTCCCGCGGGGATTATTAGGACATTAGATTTAAAGAAACCAATATATCTTAATACCTCGGTTTATGGTCATTTTGGTAGAGATGCTTTTTCATGGGAACAGACCGATAAAAGTGAAGCATTGCAACGCAGCGTTTAAAGGGTACTCTCTTTACCGGCACCCTTAAAACCACGAAAGGTGCTTACGATGTTAGAAATTATAGATCGACTCAAGGATACACCCTTTCCGGTGTATCTTTCTTCTTTTTCGGCTTTAGATACCTATTTTGATTCTAATAACCGGATAGAAAACGTCTATGCTGTGGCATTCACCAATCTGGTAGAGATAGCGAGAGTTTTTGATACTGTAGACTACCCCGGCGTAGAAGAGGCTGACGCGCTCATCAGAATTGGTGAGAAAACGCTCTTTTTAAAGTGTCTTGACTCTTTTTCCGAATTTGAACCGTACACGTATACTGTCCAAAATCTATTATTTTACGTTCAGCACAATAAATATATCGATAGAAGGTCGGTCTATTGGGACCTGAGGGATAAGGAACTTCGTCCGGTTTCCGGTTCTTTCTCGTTCAATCTAACCGGCGGATTTAGTGTATGGAGGCCGGTAATCGACACAGCGGTTCTTCTCTCCAGATTTCATTATGAGGTTCCGGAAAACAGAATGCTTCCTCCTGATACCCCTCCTCCTCTGCCGGAGAAGGAACAGCGCGCCGTGCTGACCGATATCCTCACCGGGATTTATCCGGAACGGGGACTACAGTTCCTTTCACGGACCGGATTTCTTAAACAACATTGGCCGGAATTGGAAAAGATGAGAACTATAACCCATTCGAAAGAGCACCATCCGGAAGGCGGTGTCTGGGAACATACGCTCGAAACGTTTCGGTATCGTAAAATTCCGGACTTAACCATTTCTCTCGGCCTTTTACTCCATGATATTGGGAAGGTTTATGCTCAGAACAGTAACGGCAGGAAATTCAATAAACATGCACAAATAGGAGCATCGGTTTCGGGCAGATTTCTTGGCCGTCTCGGTTTTTCCGACGAGAGGGTCCGAAAAGTACAGTTTCTCATCAAAAACCACATGCTTCCCGCCTATATCGCGGATTTACCCGCGTTTCGCACCGAAGAGATCATGAGTTCTCCCCTCTTTCCTCATCTATTAGAGGTGTATCGTTGCGACATATCATCCTCATTCAATAGGCTTACGGAGTATTATCGCGCCTGCAAGACGTATAGGCAATTTCTCAAAAACAAAAACAATCCATATCGTTCCGCCGACGGTAAAAAAATACTCCGAATGTACTTGGAATAGAGCGCTCCGGCAGTACTTTAATCGTATAATTCAAAAAGAAGACTTCGGAGGGAGCGATCGCTGTTTTCTATGACGATTGACTGTTTTGTTCGTGATAAAACAGAGGAGAGCTGTTCAGGTAACGGCACTCTTTCTCCTGTCGCCTGTTCTACAACCTCGAGAAATTTGCCGGGATGCGCGGTAGCGAGAGTTATCCGGTGTTCACCGCGGGTATTAATGTGGCCGGCTGCACTGTATCCGACCGCGGTATGGGGATCGAGAAAGATATTTTTTGTTATCCACACCTCCCGGATGGTTT
>CAZJBZ010000213.1:1127-8025 GCA_964543975.1 uncultured Spirochaetales bacterium | reverse complement strand
GGAGAACGTTTATGAAAAAATACATACTCTTTTTTAGTCTCATTTTTGCCGCGTCGACAACTGCTTTCGCCTATCAGCCGCCCGACGGCGGTGAAGAAATATATCATCTCTACTCTCCCTCCTTCCTTTCAGGGGGGACGAGTGTGACCTCCACCGATTCCCCCTACGCGGACACCTATAATCCGGCTGCTTCGGGTGCCGTGCAGCGGACGACACTTGACCTCAGCTATATCGCTCTGGCCCAGCTTAACGCCACACCGGCTTATACAGGTACGATAGTCAATCTCGGTGCGACCTTTCCCACGCGAATAGGCGTGTTCACCACCTCCGGCCATTTTTTATCCTCCCAAGCCGGTCTGCCCTTGGGAACTTTGGGGAATTTCCGTTTTTCTTTCGCCAAAGACCTCTATCCCCACCTTTTGGTAGGGACCGGATTACAATTTACCATCGGAGAGAATCAAAATCTCGATTGGGGGTTGGCCGGCGACCTCGGGTTTATACATCTAGCGGGTGACCAGGGGATTTTCAAGGACTTTCGATGGGGCATCGCAATGCAGAACATGGGGAAATGGTACGCACCCCTCGATGCTCCTTCCACCGCCTATCCGTCTCCGTTTACTCCGGCGGCGGGTTTAAGCTTTACCATCCTGCAGACCGAACCGGTGGACATAGATTTCAGGACAAATCTGCAGTTCCCAGCGTTTCAGAATGTTCGTTTCGATGCGGGAAGCACGGTGACCCTCTTCGATGTCGTGGGGCTGCATGTAAGCGGGGGGTTCGATCTTCGTTCCCTCTTAGGAGACCATGCGCCCCGTTCTTTTCCCCTTTCGGGCGGGATTTCAGTCCATTTAACGACAAATTTCGGCAAAGAAAAGGGTGAAAAACCAATCAGCGACTGGAGCAGGAGCGAGGTCGGCCCCATTGTCTCCTTTACACCGCTTCAAGACAATGTTTTTGCGTTCGGTGCCGGGGTCAATGTTTCGTTAGGTCAGATCGATAACAATCCGCCCGAGATATCGGTAGGATATTCGAAGATGGAGTATATTTCACCGAACAATGATGGTGTTTCGGATGATCTGCTCCTTCCGATCGAGATTGATGATGAGCGGTACATTAAAGGCTATAATCTGAAAATCTATAACGAGGAAGGGGAACCGGTCAAGGAGATACAAAACAAGGAAAAAAGGCCCGAGACCCAGGGGCTTAACAATATCATTCAACGGTTGGCAGTCGTAAAAAGCGGCATCGTGGTGCCGGAAACACTCCGATGGGACGGCACCGCGGACGCGGGCTTTACCATTACCGACGGAGTCTACCGTTTTACTCTCGAATCGTGGGACGACAACGGCAACCTCGGCAAAACGGAGGAGTATGCCGTAACGGTGGACAGCACGCCGCCTTCGATTGAGCTGGAGCAGCCGGAACAGATCGATATTATTTTTTCCCCCAACGGTGACGGAAACAAAGATAGCCTTGCAATAGAGCAGAGCGGTTCCGCGGAAGATCTCTGGGAGGGGGCTTTCGTTTCCGCCGACGGCACGGTGGCGCGCGGTTACACCTGGACCGACGGCAAACCCGAATCGTTTGCCTGGGACGGGAAGACCGACTCCGGAGAGTTCGCCGCGGACGGCGTTTATACCTACCGACTGACCTCCACGGACCGGGCCGGTAATGTAACCACGGGGACCATCGATAATATCATCAAAAATACGCAAGAAACGCCGGTCAATGTTACAATCAACACGGCCGATTTTTCACCGAACGGGGACGGCGTCAAAGATGATGTCACCTTCGATCTCTCGATTCCGGTCAAGCAGGGTATTGTTTCCTGGACGGTGGAATTGAAGAACAGTGGCGGTACGGTGGTGGAAACAGTCACCGGTACGGAAGAGGTCCCGGATTCTTACACCTTTACCGGGAAGGGACGAGACAACACGGTCCTCCCCGAAGGGACCTACCACGCGACTATCGGTATTTTATACCGGAACGGCAATAACCCTGTTGCCGATTCTCCGTCCTTCACCCTCGATCTGACTCCTCCCGACGCGCGTATCATTCCTCAGGACACGATTTTTTCTCCCAACGGTGACGGTAACAAGGAGGAGATGGTTTTTCGGATTAACGCCTCGGAAGAGGATGTCTGGACCGGCCGTCTTACTTCGAGTCACGACGGTACATCGGCGGTAGATTACTCGTGGGCCGGTACCCCGGACCGGACCGTCAGGTGGCAGGGTAAGTCTGAAGACGGACGCCTTATGCGGGACGGGACCTATGAGTTTGTCATCGAAGCGACCGACAGGGCGGGTAACCGAGGAAGTTCCAACAGAGTTGTCTTCGAACTGAGCACCATCGAAACCCCGGTCACACTGGCTGCCGGTGATGACGCCTTTTCTCCGAACAACGATAACCGCAAGGACGTAATCGAGCTGCTTCCGGAATTGGAGGTGGAAACCGGTATAGAGAGATGGAGCGTATCGATTGTTTCGGAAGAGGGCGATGTTGTACGCCGTTTTGAAGGTAGTGACACTGTCGATCCGCCGCTGGAGTGGGACGGGAACAACCGGGACGGACTACCGGCAGATGAGGGCACCTACAGGGGGCTGCTCACCGTCGTTTATTTGAACGGAAACGTGTCCGAATCGTCAAGCGGTCCGTTCATTCTGGATAGTACCGATCCCGCCGCTTCGGTTTATTCCGACTTCGCCGTATTTTCGCCGAATGATGACAAGAGAAAAGATACCATAACTTTCTTTCATGACACCTCGGAAGAGGAGGTTTGGCAGGGGACCATTCAGGACCCTTCGGGAAAAACGGTAAAAACCTTCTCATGGACGGGAAAGGCACCGCAGTCGGTCATGTGGGACGGGAGAGGGGACGATAAGATAATGGCCCAGGACGGCAACTATTCATACCGGCTCCACTCTGTCGACAGGGCCGGAAACGGTACCGAATCCCGGCCGGTCCTGTTTAAAATAGATACAGAGCAGAAACCGGTGTTTCTCTCGGCCGAATACGACGCCTTTTCTCCGAACGGGGATGGCGTCAAGGACAATGTACCGCTTCTTCCGCAGTTGAAAACCCTCAAAGGCATTGCCTCATGGGAGCTGAGCGTTCTGGATAGTGAGGACCAATCGGTCTACCGGGACAAAGCGGTCGGTCCGGTGGAGGACCGATACGTGTGGAACGGCCGGACGTCCGGAGGGAGCAGAGCATCCGAAGGCACCTATCGGGCGGAACTTACCGTGGTTTATGAAAACGGTACCAGATCGACGGCCTCCTCCGGCCGGTTTGTCCTGGATGTGACGAAGCCGTCGGCAGACGTTACCGTGAAAGCGGATATTTTCTCTCCGAATGATGACGGCAGAAAAGAAACGATCCGGTTGACCCAAACGTCATCGGAAGAAAAACTGTGGCGGGGAACCATAACCGATAAACAAGGTGTTCCGGTAAAACAGTTTGAATGGCGCGGTACGGTGCCGGGCACAATCGAATGGAACGGACGGATGGACAATCAGAAGGTGGCCTCCGACGGGGACTATTTCTATCGTTTGTTCTCGACGGATGACGCCGGCAACAGCGGTGAGTCGCGCCAGGTATCGTTTACCCTTGATACCAGAGAGACACCTGTGTTCGTCAGTGTCAGCAGGGACGCTTTCTCGCCAAACGGCGACGGAAACAAAGATTCGGTCACCTTTTTCCCGACGGTAAAAGAGTCGAGGGGAATAGAATCGTGGAAGCTGGAAGTACTGGATCGAAACAACCGTGTTATTAAAACGTACGACAGCGGCACTCGTGTTCCGGCGGAAATAGAGTGGGACGGCAAGGATGAAATAGGGAGGACCGTTTTCGACGGTCCGTACCGGATCGATATTGAGATTCGGTACAGACACGGGAACATCGGTACCGCGCAAGCCGGACCCATCATTCTGGATACAACCCCGCCGGAAATCGATGTTTCGACCGACTATCTTCTCTTCTCCCCCAACGGTGACGGGCGGAAAGATGAAGTCCGGTTTACCCAGCAGTCGAGTGATGAACGGCTGTGGGAGGGAACGCTGTTTGATGAACAGGGAAAAGCAGTCAAATCATTTATATGGAAAAACCGAGCCGAACCGTTTTCGTGGGACGGTACCGATGAGGTGGGAAATAAGGTGAGAAACGGTGATTACCGCTATCGTGTTTCGGCGACGGACTCGGCAGGCAATACCGGCAAAGCGGAAACTGAGGTGACGGTGGACAATCGATACACCTATTCGTTTATAACAGTGGATAAATACGCTTTCTCCCCAAATAGTGACGATTATTACGATGAAGTAAACTTTTCATTGACAGTCGGATTACGCGAGGGAATCGATTCCTGGAAATTAGAGTTGGTCCACGACTCCGAGGGGGTACAGAAGAGCTATTCGGATAAAGGGGCGCCGCCGCCGTCGTCTATCGTCTGGAACGGCAGGTCGGAATCGGGATTGGTTGTCGAAGGTACGTACACGGCGGTCCTCACGGTAGACTACAGAAAGGGTGACCGCAATCTGGAAGAGACCAAACCGTTTATCTTAGATGTTTCTCCCCCGGCGGTAGAGGTGCGATTGTCTCCAACACCCTTTTCTCCGGACAACGACGGTATCGACGATGAGTTGAATATTTGGCTCCAGACCGAAGAGGCGGGCCGGGTTGAAGAGTGGCAGCTGTCGATCGACGATCCGAAAGGGAAACGGTTCTATTCGTTCGAGGGCGACGGCATGCCCGCGGAGCATCTTATTTGGGACGGACGTTCGGAAGAAGAGGAACTAGTCCAATCCGCGGAAGATTATCCCTATACCCTCTCCATCCGTGATGAGCTCGGGAACAGCCGGACCATCCGGGGAAAGATACCTGTTGATGTGTTGGTAATTCGAGAAGACGGAAAACTGAAAATACGGATTTCCAGCATCAACTTCATGCCGAACAGCGCCGAATTGGTGACTGAGGAGAAGGACGAAGAGCTTTACGCCAAGAACATCCGGGTATTGGAGATGCTCGCCGAGAAGCTTAAAAAGTACAATACCTACGATATTCGTCTGGAAGGACACGCCGTAAGAGTTTATTGGGATGACCCGGAGCGGGCCGCACTGGAAGAGAAGGAAGAGCTTCTGCCCCTTTCCCTGGCCAGGGCTGAAACGGTCAAGCGCGCGCTTCGGGAAAGAGGCATCGCGGCGTACCGAATGACGACCGAGGGACTCGGCGGTACGCAGCCGATTGTCCCGCATGGTGATTTGGAAAACAGGTGGAAAAACCGGAGAGTGGAGTTTATTCTGTTGAAATAGGACTAACGGCCGCCGCGGGGGACTATTCGCCGTGCGGCGGCTTAGTACGTTCCGAGCTCTTTTGCCAAGGTAACGATACGCCTGAAATCTTCCAGACTGACGCTTGAAGGGACCGAATGGTCGGAAGAGAAAACGTAACCGCCTTTTTCTTTCATGATGGGGATGACCTGTTTCATTTCCTGCTCGATTTGTTCCGGGTGGTCCCACAGAACGGCGTTGATTCCGCCGTGGAAAACAAGATCGTCCCCATACTTTTTTTTAAGCGACGGTGGATCCATCCCCGCTTTTACCTCCAGCGGGTTTAACGAATCGAGACCGATTTCCACCAGTTCGGGAACAAACGGATTGACGTCACCGCATGAATGGAGCTCCGCCTTTACCCCTTTTTCATGGCACCACTCGATAGCGCGCTTGTGAAACGGTTTGACCAGTTCACGATACATATCCAAAGAGAAGAATTGGGTGCCTTTATAGCCCATATCGTCCGGCCACCACACGCCGTCAAACCGGTACCCGGCATCCCACACCATATCCAGAAGAGTAAGATTGACCTCCAATTCGCGGGAAAACATGTCCATGCACCATTCAGGGTCCTCTACAAGGGCAAAGAGGAGCCGTTCGGTCCCTACAAACCAGGAGTGGGTCACGTCGAAACCGAACCAGAGGACCGCTTCTATCCAGTCACCCCGTTCCCGCCATGTTTTGTAGTTCTTTTCAAGGTAGTTCCAGTCTATTCTGTCTCTTGTCGGCCTCATCCGCTCTTTCGCCTCTTTCCAAATCTCGGGACTTTTCACGGTAAAATCGATAAACTCCGGGGTCGATGCCGCGTGTTTCCAGTTCTTGAGAGTTGCTCCCCAGCTGCTGGTCTTGGTAACGTACTCGTCCGTCTCTTCGATGAGCTTTTCCTCGTATTGCGGCGAGGAATCCACCCGGATTACCGCAATCCGGTCGATGTCGAAGTACTCTTCAAACCGCATCCCCTCCGGCATCCCTTCGCGCTGCCACCGTTCGATTGTTGCGTTCCATGGGAGATCGATTATCGGTATACGATCGGCGTCTTTATGTTGATACATTCGTGTAAAGCGTTCTTTCGATGTCATGTGATGTGCTCCTCATTTTTGCAATTACCATACACCAGCATTTTGAAAGGGGCTCACCCTTTAACCAATCTGAACTCTCTGCTGTACAGCAGGTCTCTATTTGAGAAAATTTCGTTCATGGCCATCTCGGCCGTTCCACGTATACCCACAGTCTCCACCATCTCGGATTGCTGAATCTGAAGCGTATGGGAGGCAACGGGGAGAGATTTTGCATATATCTCTTCCTTAATGGCCGCAATAAATTTTTCACCCAATTTTGTTACGTTTCCGCCGATTACGATGAGGGAAGGATTGTAAAAACATGTCATCTGCGCCAACACGTTGCCGATGTATCTGCCGCTTCTGATAATCAATTCTAAAGCCGCTTGATCGCCGTAATCGGCTGCCGTTTTTACGTCTTTTGTTTCCAGATATCCCTTTTCCGCCAGATGTTCTTTCAGACGCGGACTTTTGTTCTCCTCCACCAGATTATACGCCTGCCGTGTGATGCCGGGC
>CAZJBZ010000213.1:0-1117 GCA_964543975.1 uncultured Spirochaetales bacterium | reverse complement strand
AGACAGCCTAAATTACCGCATGTACAGCGGATATTTACCCCTGCTATCTCTACATGACTGATATCACCTGCGCACCCTCGTGCGCCTCGGTATATTTGGCCGTTTAGAATAAGACCTGCACCAATTCCAGTCCCGATCTTGACAAAGATAAAATGGTCTGCATCTTTTGCCAATCCGTAGGTCTTTTCTCCTATTGCCATTGCATTGACATCGTTGTCTGCAAAGACCGGACAGCCGAACCGTTTTTCCAGGTTTCCTCGGATGTCGTAGCCGCTCCAACCGGGCATGATTACCTGACCGGCCACTTCGGCGGTCTCATAATTTATATACGCGGGAAGGCCTATACCGATGCCTAAGAGAGGGATATTTGTCTGTTGGTGTCGGGCCAGCAGGGTACCGATACCGCAGCCGATAAAATCCATTATCGGCTGCGGTCCGTCGCTCACAGAGACGGCTTCGGAAAAAGAGTCGAGTATAGTCCCTTCGAGATTGCAGAGACCGATGTCGACACTGGAGGCCCCTAAGTCGATACCGATAACAAAGGCACTGTTTTCGCGTATTCGTATATTGCCTTTTTTCCGATCACCTCTATTGTCTTCATACGCAAGCCCCGTTTTAATGAGGTTGGATATGTATATAGAAATCGATGATTTTGAAAACCCGGTCCGTTCGGCAAGCTCGATTCTCGATAACGGTCCTTCCTTTCGGATAAAATTAAGAAGCGATCGCTCTATTTCGCTGCACTCCGTAATCGGGATTTGTGTATACTCATGCATAGGCACTTCCAATATTTAACTTAATTTTACAATAGATCAACTTTTAATTTAATTCAAGAACTTTTTATAAATTAATTAAAAATATTGTTTGACAAATTTATAAATTTCGGTGTAGAATTAAAAAAAATTACAATCTTGTTTAAGGAGGATTCCTATGGTAAAGAAAACACTTCTCTTTGTGTTTATCGCAGTGGTACTACTGAGCAGCCCTCTGTTCGGTGGCGGACAACAGGAAGGGGGTGCAGGCGCGGGAAAAGCGGTTGAACTGACTTATTGGACTCATACCCACGACCCTGCCGTAAAAGTGAATGAAACGATTATCGAAGAGTATGTAACGGCAA
>CAZJBZ010000212.1:0-8053 GCA_964543975.1 uncultured Spirochaetales bacterium | reverse complement strand
CACATGGTGTGGAACTTGCCCGACATGCCGAGAAACTCTTTCCCCAGCGTCGCAGCGTACCGGGCGGATACGGGAAAGTGGTCATATCCCCAGCCGCCGGTGGGAAGCGACTCAAGCTCGAGGTGCGAGAAATAGTTGTAACGGTCCCTTTCCCCTTTATAGATGTGGCCGCTGTTGTGAAATATCCGCATGTCAGGGTCTTTTGCCCAGACCGCGTCGGTTATCTTTTTATAGTAGTTAAAGACCACCTCCCGATGGTTCAAAAGACGATCTGCACTTTTCTCAGGGTCCAATCCCCGTTCGGTCATCCTTTCCAGACACTGGGGACAGACGCACTCCCACAGTCCGACAATATCCATAAAGAGACCGTCAGGTTTATACAACTCAATCACCTCCAAGGCCTGATTGGTCACATAGTCTACGTATTCGGGATGGTTCAGACAGATGGTGTGCCAGGCTGCCGTCAGCTGGTTCAACGCGGAATTATCCTGACCGGATTTTGACTGGGCCCGGTTGTGGGCGTCCATGACCCGCCATTCGGGTCGGGTCCGGGCCGTCAACTCGTCCCACTGAACGGTTATGTATATCGGTACATTGATATCGGCCTTTCTGCACGCTTTGACCATGTCGCCCAAAAGGTCCGGCCGTTCCAAATTGGGGTGGGGGACAGCTGCTTTCGTCGGGTAGTAGGACCAGCCGTGGTGTCCTCGGGCAAAAACGGTAACCGAATTGACGTTCCCCGCTTTCAGTGCCGAAACGAACTGGTCCGGATCAAACTCGGATCCGATTCCCGGAATATGTTCCGAGGTATGAAAATCAAGGTGGATTTGGCGGAATCGAAGGTCACTTCTCATGGTATACGCTCCTTTAAAATGCTATTCTCACGGTCAAAACATTCTCCGAAAGTTGAAACGTTTCAACTTGCCGGCTCGCCTCTATCTTACCATAGATATCCTAATCGTCAAGAGGGAGAAACTCCTTTTTTTCGGTGGCTTCCTTTTCATTCAGTGTACCGCTATTTGCTACTTTCTCCCTCTTCTGTTATTATCGAGGGAGATGAAACAAAACGGGACCATACAGAGAAAACCGGCTTCGGACCAATCGGGACAACCGGTTAATTGGGAAGAAGTTCGTAAGAAGTTTTCGGTTAACAAAGAATTAATCTGGCTCAACAACGCGGGAGTGACTCCCCCGCCGACAGATTCGGTTGAGGCGATGCAGCACTTTATCGACGAGTTTGCCCGGAAGGGGACCCTCTCCGATGAGTTTCCACTTGCAAAAATAAAACGGTCTATCCAGGAAATCATCGCGCGCCTTCTCAACTGTGCGCCGGAGGACGTGGCGGTCATCCACAACACCGCCGAAGGGATGAACTTTATCTCGCACGGTCTCGACCTTCGGGAAGGGGAGGAGGTCTTCCTGCTGGAAAACGAATATCCGAGTAACTACTATCCGTGGGAACATTGGGGTGAAAAAGGGATAGAATTGACAACAGTGCCGGTTACGAATTCCCCCGAGCGGTTCCTTGAAGAGGTGAAAAAGAGGATATCATCCCGTACCAGGGTCGTCGCCGTTTCGGCCGTCCACTGGTGCACCGGCATGCCGCTTCCTCTACAACAGCTGGGCGGGCTTTGCAGGGAGAACGGTAGTATGCTGGTGGTGGACGGGGCACAAGGTGCCGGTCATGTGGAATTGGATATGTCGTGGGGGATTTCATTCATGGCCTTTTCCGCGTGGAAGTGGCTTATCGGTCCCGCGGGATTGGGAGTGCTTGTCGTCCCGAAGAGGAGTTTAGGACAGGTCAAACCGGTGTTTAAAGGGACCAACTCCGTCGTTGACGACAGCCGCGAACTGCCGTATACGAAAGATTTAAAACCAAACGCGGAGCGTTATATGTATTCCACAGGGAGTTTTGTCGACTGGGTCTACTTCAATGCGAGCCTGCAATTTCTCGATTCCATCGGATTTGCAGCCGCTCGAGATCGTGTTTTCGAGTTGTCCGGCTACCTGGCCGAACGGCTGAAGAATGCCGGACTGACCGTATTAAACGAAACCTACGGCAGACATCGGTCGGCGATTGTGGTCGCCGAAAAAGAAGGCGTACAAAGCGCAACGGTAGTGGCGAAACTTTTGGAGAAGGGAATCGTAACCAGGGAACGGCTGGGAAGGATCCGGTTTTCTCCTCACATTCTGAACAGTAGAGAACAGATCGATACGGTGATCACCACCGTCTCAGCGGTTTAACAATCTCCGGGTGTTTTCTCGGTTCTTTCACAAAAAATGTGAAGTTGACGATCATCACGATTCCCACACAGAGGCAAACGGCAAAAAGGACCGGCAGATTGAACTTGTTCGCCATCATTCCCAAAACGGCGATGGGCAGAGAAGCGCATCCCGCGAATAAGCCGGTCATCCCGATATAGGTAGGGATTTCATGCTGTTCACAGAACTCGATGGTCATGGTAAAACCGGAGACGATCCGGACACTCAAGGCGACCGCGGCCATGGAGATTGATACCAAAGAAAGAATGTAGTTGTGGCTGAACAGAGCCACGAGGTTCCCGACAACCAGCGAACAGCTCCCGATAATCATATTGGTCTTGTGCCCGTACTTGTCACCCAAAAATCCTAGAAGAGGATTGATGATGATAAAGGTGGCGGCATTGATAATCGCGAATATGCCCACCTCGCTGTCGTTCAGATTATAGGTCCGCACCAAGTTAACGGAAAAATAGGAACAGCTCGTATACGCGAGTGAATAGAGCGCTCTGCCGACCGCGAAGGCGATAAAGCTCGGGTTTCTCTTTAATTTTTCGGGCAGCGTTTTGAGAAAGTCGCGCAGCTTCATCCGGGGTGTTGTCACTTCCGATTCCGGCTCTTTGATAAGGGCAAGGGACAACTGTGAGAGCATGATAAAACAGAAACCGATTAAAAGGAGCATGGAAAAATTCCTGGGAAAATCGAAGTGAGACATGAGATAACGGATCAATCCGCCCGCGGCAAGTCCTAAGAGGTAACTGCCCATATTGCGAAGCGCGAAGAGTTTTCCCCTGGTCTGCATGGGAATGGTCTTAGCGGTAAAATAAAAAAAGGCGGGAATATTCATCCCGGAAATTATCGCCGCGATGAAAACCGTCGACAGCAGAACGATAATGATCAACGTAGGGAATGAATCGGCAAAGAAAAAACTTAAACACCCCGCTATCAGCCACGGAGTTCTCTGAACCATTCCCAACCGCAGGAGGTAGGGTTGTTTCCTTTTTAGTGATTGGAGGTAGTTGGCAACGAAAATGGCCGGGAAGAAAATACCCATATTATGGAGGACCGGAATAAGGGAAATGACAAAGTTCGAGCCTCCGAGTTTCGATATATAAACCGGCAGAACATTTTCCAGATGAAGGAAGATCATCCCTAAAAAAAAGAAGATGCCGTCAAAGGTGTTGAAGGTGAAGTTCCGTTTTAGATATCGTGATGCGACGCGCGCCGCATTGCTCATAACTCTTTTTTAAATCCCTTCCCAGTTGAGGTAATCGTAAAGATAACACAAATACTGGAAAAATACCACAGTGCTCTTTGAAAATGCCTACAGAAGGCACATGCAAAATTCTCAATTGAATTAATACTATTTCACCTGTACTGTTTTATAATGCGGTACAGGAGGAAAATGATGAACTTCATATACTTCAATCCGGATGAAATGCGAGCCGATGTTCTCGGCTGCTACGGCCATCCTTTGGTAAAAACACCGAATATTGATAAGTTTGCGGCTGATGCTGTTCTATTCGAACAATGTCATGTCCAGCATACTGTGTGTACGCCCAGCCGTATCAGTTTTATGACCGGTTGGTACCCCCATGTCTCCGGCCACAGAACACTTTGGCATACTATCCGGCAGCATGAACCGAACACCCTTCGTTATCTCAAGGAATCGGGGTATGATATTCATGTAATAGGAAAAAATGATCTTCTGTCACCGGAATCGACACCGTTGTCCGTTACACAGGTGCACAAAACACGGAAGGGTGCAGGGTCCGAATCCGCTTTTCCGGAGGATGATCCAAGGCATATAAATTTCCTTTTCAAACCTCTCGAGGCCGAACCCGACGATTACTATCGTATAGTGGAAGCGATCAGATTCCTCGAAGCGAGGGACCCTGGTGATAAGCCGTTCATGCTCTACCTTCCCCTCGTCTTTCCGCATTGTCCCTACACCTGTCCCGAGCCATGGTACAGCATGTATGATCCGGATTCACTGCCGCCGCTGCGAAAAACGGAATCGGCCGGAAAACCCGACTACTTTAATGCTATTCGTCGTTTCAGAAACCTCGATGCGAACAGTGAAAGGGATATGCGAAAAATTATGGCGGTATACTTGGGAATGGTATCCTATGTGGACCATTTGTTCGGCTTGTTGATGGACAAACTGATTGAGACCGGACTTATAGAAGACACGGCGGTATTCTTCTTTTCCGATCACGGCGACTGGGCGGGTGATTACGGACTTGTGGAAAAATGGCCCAGCGGACTCGATGACTGCCTCACACGTATACCGATGATTATTCGGCATCCCGGATGTAAAGAAGGACATGTTGTACAAGAGCAGGTAGAGTGTTTCGATATCATGCCGACCACACTCGAATTGGCCGGGGTCCGGCCCGCCCATACCCATTTTGCAACGAATCTTCTGCCGCAGCTTGCCGGCGGAGCCGGAGACCCGGACCGGCTTGTATTTGCCGAAGGCGGATATGACAAGCATGAACCCCACTGCTTTGAAGGGAAAGCGGATGACGCTGTTGCAGGAAATCCGAAGGGTATCTATTTTCCGAAAGGGAAGCAGCAGCAGGAAGAACCGCAGACCGTATCTCGGAGCACGATGGTCCGTTCGCTTACGCATAAACTGGTCAGAAGACCCGCAACTACTCATGAACTCTACGATCTTGTTTGTGATCCTCTCGAGGAGCGGAATGTTTATGGTGAAGCCGAATATGCCGATATCCGGAAGAAACTTGAGCTTCGAATGCTCGACTGGTATATCCACACGGCGGATGTTGTACCCGATGGACCTGATCCTCGTGACTGGACTACCTATCCGTAAACTTTCGAAAATGGACGTATTTCCGGGCCTTTGCGTTGTTGGAAAAGAACCGATCTTCCACTATAATCCCTTTAGAACAGTGAGCTTTTTTTAAAATGTGATTTGTGCAATTAGCTCTACTATTTCAATGAGGAGAAACACAATGGAAGTACATCCATGGATAGGAACAGTCCCCCCACAGTATCTTTTTGAAAACAGAAAATTTGCGGGTATCGCGTTAGAGCCGCCCGATACAAACCCGGGTTCCTGGATTGGGGCGGGAAAGGCGCTCATTGATCTCGACTCAGGCGATATCCTCCTCTCCGCACGGCCGAGGAAGGCCGAAGGAGGGGTAAGGGGATATCGGGCCGACATTTACCGTTCAAGCGACGGAACCACCTTCGACTATGTCGGCGGGGTTAGTAAGGAGGAAGTCCAATCGGCAAGGGGTGCCGCCGTTCACAGTATTGAGGGGACCCAGCTTGTAAAAGATCCGGCTACAGGAAATTGGCACTTCTATATTTCTATTGATACCGGAGAGGGGTTTATCTGGGGCGGTCTCTATTGGGAAACGCTTCTGATGGTCAGTCCGAAGCTCGAGGGACCGTGGGAATCGAAAGGACGTGTCCTCAAACGCGGTCAAACATATGACGCGAACATGGCTCGGGACATCAGTATCGATATCATAGACGGACAGTGGGTCTGTCTGTACAAGGCCACAAACAAAGAACGTGAAGTGCGTCCGGCCCTCGCTCTGAGCAGAGACGGTATCACCTGGGAAAAAAAAGGTCCTCTTACCGTAGACGGAAAGGACACGATAGCATTCCTTCACGGTTCTTTTATCAGTGGTACGCTGGGTCCTCTCTTTGTAGGGTTGGAATCGAGTCTTGAAGGCAGCCGGGTAAAGAAAGAGAACGTGGTCTATGCCGATCAGTACGGAATGGGGCATGGAGAAAGTCCGACCAACGGGGTGGCTTATCGACTGGACATCGAATCAAAAAACCTTATTACAGTATATTCGAAGTATTGGGAGCCGGGATCGAAATATGAACATTGCGACTATCCGCTGCTCGGCTATTCCAGCATGCTGTTTGATCGGAAAAACAACAGGTTTCTCATGTATGTGGAAGCGATCGATGACGAATTGACCAAGCGGATCGGTATCAATGAGACCGTTGAACGGGTGCTGGTCTATGAAACAAAATTACCTCCGTCGGTTAAAAATCATCCTGCCACAACGGTGTAGAGAAGTTAAGCAATCGTGCGCATCGGTTCATTCCGATATCATGTGAAAAAATAAGCAGTGGTTTATCTTCCCTTGATTCGGCAAAGATAAGGGCTGAAGCAAGATGAAGAGCATCTAGGGTTTTAATACTCACAGGAAACGGGCCCATTGCGCGGTTTTTTACTGTACGCGAGAGAGCAATGATCGATATTCCTGTTAAGATCTCATGTAATCGTGTAAAAGCTTGTAGTAACCCATCGTCATCAATATTCCCATCCATTCGGTATCTGTGGAATACGCGGCGGCATTCGATTTCGAGAAGTTCACTTGAAATAATATTTTCACAGGCGAGAGCATGTTGAATTGCCGATTCGCCTAAGAGGATATAGCGAAGCACAACGGAAGAATCGAGATAGCCTACCATCTATCCTCCCGTTCTTCTCTTAATTTTTTGCAAGGATCGATATCGGTAATCGGAGAAAGTTCTTTATATTTATACCCTTTCTCCGCTTTGTGAAGAAGGAAGGGTTCAGTTTTATACGGAGAAAGTATTGCGACCGGCCGTTTGTGATCGAGCACGACCAAATTGATGCCTTGTCTTACCATTTTTATTTCGGCACATAAATTGGCTTTTAATTTAGAAATAGAAATAGACTCCATATGACCATTATATGACTAATATTTTGTTGTTGTCAAGTATCGTTGTGCAATTACCATATATTCGCATTATGAAAGAGGTTCACTAAAGCAAAAGCCACCACCTCTGCAGGTGGTTTGTGATTCATATTGTTTTTTGAAGAATATCTCCTTATACTTAAACCGTAGAGAATGCAGCAGAAAATAAGGAGCAAAATATGGAAGCGATCGTACTTGAAAAAACTAAAAAACTTTCTATTCGGGATGTTCCGCTGGAGGAGACACTCGGGGAGAAAGATGTTCGCATTGCAATAAAAAATGTCGGTGTCTGCGGTAGTGATGTTCATTATTACCAGCACGGAAGTATTGGTCCGTTTAAGGTAAAAGAACCGATGATATTAGGACATGAAGCATCGGGCGTCATAACCGAAGTAGGACCGAAAGTGACAAACTTGAAGGTCGGGGACCGGGTCTGCATGGAACCCGGTGTTCCGGATCCGGAGAGTAAGGCAAGCCGATTGGGAATGTATAATCTCGATCCCGCGGTAACGTTTTGGGCGACCCCTCCTATACACGGCATTATGCGGCCGTCGGTGGTCCACCCCGCCGATTTTACCTTTAAGCTGCCGGATTCGGTCAGCTTGGCTGAAGGAGCGTTGGTAGAACCGCTGGCAATAGGAATGCACGCGGCCAAGAAAGCATCTATAAAACCCGGAGATTTGGCAGTCGTAGTCGGCGCGGGAACCATCGGTATGGTGACCGCTCTCGCCGCGTTGGCCGGGGGCTGCAGTGAGGTAGTGATTACCGATTTACAGCAGCCGAAGCTGGATATTGCTTCCAAGTTCGGTCCGGTCCGCTCAGTCAATATAAAAGAAGAAGATCCGGTCAAAGTTGTACAGGAGATGACCGACGGATGGGGAGCGGACATCGTTTTCGAAGCCAGCGGGAGTGAAAAAGCCGCAGAGACCCTTTTCGATTTGACCTGTCCGGGCGGTACAGTGGTTTATGTGGGAATGCCCGCTGCCGGAAAGGTTCCCATCGATATCGTGGCCGCTCAAGCGAAAGAGGTACGAACTGCTCTTCTGATTCATCTTGGGAATCCTGCGATTCCATCTGCC
>CAZJBZ010000211.1:0-8076 GCA_964543975.1 uncultured Spirochaetales bacterium | reverse complement strand
GGCCAACATTATCAACGGCGGAGCCCATGCCGATAATTCGGTCGACTTCCAGGAGTTCATGGTCATGCCGGTCGGCGCCAAATCCTGCCGCGGCGGAATTAGAATGATAACCGAAGTTTTTCACAATTTAAAGAATGTCTTAAAGGAGAAGGGTTACAGTACGGCGGTCGGTGATGAGGGAGGATTTGCTCCGAATCTGAAATCGAACGAGGAAGCGATAGAAGTTATTCTGACCAGTATTGAAAAGGCCGGCTACAAGGCAGGAAAAGACATTTTCATTGCATTGGACCCTGCCGCGTCGGAGTTCTACGACAAAGAAAAAAAGAAGTATGTATTCAAAAAGTCGGACGGACGAGAATTGAGTTCGGAAGAAATGGCCGCCTACTGGGCCGACTGGGCGGATAAATTCCCCATCATCTCCATTGAAGACGGTATGGATGAGGATGATTGGGACGGATGGAAGGCGTTAACCGTTAAACTGAAGTCAAAAATCCAGCTGGTGGGTGACGATCTCTTTGTAACCAACACCAACCGTCTGGCGCGGGGAATCGAGAAAGGAATTGCCAACTCAATCCTCATAAAAGTTAACCAGATCGGAACGTTGACGGAGACCTTTGAAGCGGTGGAAATGGCCAAAAAAGCAGGATATACGGCGGTCGTCTCGCACCGAAGCGGTGAAACCGAAGACAGTTTTATAGCGGACCTGGTCGTAGCACTCGAGACAGGACAGATAAAAACCGGCTCACTGTCACGATCGGACCGTCTGGCAAAGTACAACCAGCTGATGCGAATAGAAGACACCCTCGAAGGCATTGCTCAATATCCGGGAATAGACGCCTTTTATTCGATTAAGTAAGCCTTTACCGGCAAATAACAAGACCGGCTTTATGATACTATTCATAGGCCGGTTTTTTTTATCATCAGAGGCAATTGCCTCCACTCTTTTTAAAAGAGGTTCAATACTCAATCGTAAATGACCGAAACGTTCCCTGGTACGGCTTCTTCTTGGTTTTTACATCGGTTACATATGCCCCCGGAGGGCCGGAACTGAGCCAATTAATAAACTGTTTTACGCTCTTTTCATCACCCTCACAATTAACTTCGACGGTCCCGTCCCGGTCGTTTCGAACCCAACCGGTGACACCCCGACGTTTCGCCTCCCTCTGCGCGGAATAGCGAAAACCGACACCTTGTACTCTTCCCGAAACCTCGATGAAATAGGAAACCTGCTTGCTGTTTGCTTCACTCATATTTTAAAGTGTAAAAAGAAATTGTACCGGAATCAAGTTGTCGGCGGTCAAAGCCGTTACATGCACAAAGCCCCATATACCATCACTACTTTCAGGAGACAAACTCTTGGGCTATCATCCGTTCCAATTCAGAATAATCGAACGGTTTGTAAATAACTTTAAAAGGGATGGAAAACTCCGGTTTGAGAAAACCGCTGGTAATAAAGATCTTTTTAGTGGCGCAAAATTTTTCGAGGAATTTAATCCAATAATCACCGCCTAAAACGTTCATGCGATAATCGGTGATTATCATAGCGATATCATTATCTAAGATTTGTTTTATCGCCCCTACTCCATCGGATGCGACAAGAACCGTATACCCCTTCTTCCGGAGAAAATCACGGAGTGTCAGTCGAATTGAATCTTCATCTTCCACAATAAGAATTACATTGTCGTTTTCCGAACTCATACTCTATTCCGAAGCATACTCTGTTTAAGATGGTATTTGTTCATTGATAAAGGATGCAATAGCGTCGAAGTCGAGTGGTTTGGCAAAAAAGGCGTCGGCCCCTGCTTTCAAGACGGCAACTCTTACCCGCGAATCGTTAAGCCCGGTTATAGAAATGACCGCCGGATTCCGCAGAGATTCATCAGCTTTAATTTTCTTGCACAGTTGGTGACCATCGATGCCCGGAAGATCGATATCCAAAATAATAATTTTCGGTTTTTTCTCGGAAATTACCCTTCCAGCCTCAAATCCATCGAACGCCTGAAGCACCTCTCCCTCAGGAAATTTCTTGGAAAAATAATCTCTCAGCATATTGTTGATTTCTTCGTCATCGTCAACAATGAGAATACTCTTCACCCCTTCCGCTTGCAGGGTAAGCTCCTTCAACTCTTCGGGGACCTTCATTCCCCGCGATTCCAAGAACTCGAGAAGGTTCTCAGCATAGATACGGTACTGTCCGCCGGGAGTTGTAAATGCTTTGAGATAATCGTTTTTAATCCAGTTTATTGCAGTCTGATTTACCACCCCGCAGATATTCGCAACTTCTAAAGCAGAGTAGATTCGGACCTTTTTATTTTGTCTCGCCATATTCGACTCCAAATACACTTTCATTATATGAAATATATCTAATAGGTCAAGGATATTTTTATTATTTTTCGATAAACTTTAATAATTCCTCGACGCGGGCCGGTTTAAAACCTTTCCGAACCAACGAGCGGTAGATCTTTTTTTCATCTTCATACCTCCTGCAGGCTTTTTGGACCGCCCTTTCCAAAGCATCTGCCTCTTTTTCGGGAGTAACCACTCTATTGATCACCTTCTCCGCCGTCTTCCTGTCGACACCTCGCCGCCGTAATCCTGCAAGTATGGCCGGCTTTCCTTCGGGCCGCCTTTTGAGTCTCGAGATAGTCCATTCTTCCGCGTACCGCTCATTATTGAGAAAGCCTTTTTTTGTAAGCCAATTGATGGTTTCTTCGATGATTGCGGAATCGAAGTGACGCTTGAGTAATTTTTGTCGTAATAATCCTTCCGATTGTTCGGCTCGTTGAAGAAGATCGAGCGATTTCTCTTTAACCTGAAGCAGGTGGGCCTGATACGCCAACTCATCCGCAATCTCCGGTGAGAGGACAGCTCCTTCCCGGATTTCCTTCTCTTCGATAAAGAGAGAGGACACAAAAAAAAAGGAGCCGTCATCCAGATCAATTTTAGAAATTTGACCTGAGGCACCCCTTTTTACTATACCGGTAACAGATACTCTACCGTTTTGAAAACTGGAATCTTCTTCGAGCACCGCGGCGACCGTATTTTTTCCTCTCAACCATACGCGCATCCCGAGTAAGGTACCCGTTCGCCCGAAGGGGCGCTTTATTGGTATCATCATACTCGGACAAGGCCCTGGCAATACCTAAACGGCACGCTCCCGCCTGCCCCGAAGGACCGCCGCCTGAAACATTGATAAGAATATCGAAGGTATCCGGATTGTCCGTTACGTCCAACGGTTGTCGGATAATTTTGATATATTCGAGATTTCGAAAATAATCCTCCGCGCTTTTCCCGTTTACATTAATTTTACCGCTGCCGTTTCGCAAAAAAACACGAGCTACCGCGGTTTTTCTTCTTCCAGTTCCGTTTGATACATCTATAGCCACTCTTCTACTCCTATGAAATCGTCAATGGTTCCGGCTGCTGTGCCGTGTGAGGATGATCGCCGCCCGCGTATATCTTCGCGTTTTTGAACAATTTTCTTCCAAGCGAATTCTTCGGCAACATGCCTTTTATTGCATGCTCTAAGGGATATGTCGGCTTACGCACGATAGTCTGCTCGAACGTTTCGGCGGTTAATCCTCCCGGATATCCCGAATGGCGATAATAGATTTTATCCCGCCGTTTTCTGCCGGTCACGTTTATCTTTTCAGCATTTATGATTATCACATAATCGCCGACTTCTTGATGAGGAGCAAAACAGGGTTTATGCTTGCCCCGCAGAATATTTGAGGCTTTCTCAGCGACGCGGCCCAATGTTTTCCCTTCGGCATCGATTAAAAACCATTTTCTCTCTATCTTTTCAGGATTAATAAATATCGTTTTCATAGTATATACCTTATCACTTTATTCTTGACCGTATAAAAATATACAGGCGCTGAGTGGGAAATATAGCCACAAATTGCTCTTTCCGTCAAGAGGCGGAACGTGAGGACTATTCCTCTTCAGGTTTTTCTTCCTGAGACTCCCTGCTCTCCTGTTCCTCCTGGTCTTCCTCTTCCTCCTCTTTCTTGGCTTCGATTTTGTCCTTTATGTCCGCGAAACCTATAAACATTGCAATAAAACCGATAAAAATCGCCAAAATCGGGATTCCACCGCGAAGAACGATTAGCACATCGTTCCACCAATCGAGGCCCCATCCGAGTGGTAGTCCCGCAAAAAGCGCGAAAAGAATGAGCACTATTCCTATTATCAATGCTAACATGTCGATTCCTCCTCAAGCTGTTTTCATAATCAACAATACAATATCAATTTTCCGGTTTTAGTCAAGGGCGGATTTGACTGCTCCGTCAGTTCGAAAGAGGGCCTAACCTCCGGCCTCATTGTTTTCTTCATCGGTAGTGTCCTCGACTTCCTCAAGCTCTTCCAGCTCTTCCAGCTCTTCCACTTCCTCGACTTCTTCAGCCGCACCCGATTCCTCGGTTGATTCCGCTTCTTCCACTTCTTCCATTTCTTCCACCTCTTCCACTTCGACGGGCTCGAGCTCATCCGCCGGTTCCGCCTCATCTTCCGAAGCGGCGGATTCAGGAACGGGGGGAGGTGTTTGGGGGACGGCGGCAGGAGTTGGAGCTGCTTCGCCGTCACCTTCTTTTTCTTCTCTCTTCTTCCGGCGCGGCCGTTGTCTCTCTTTCCCCTTCTTTTCAGCTTCCGCGATCTGTTTGGCATCGTCCCGCTCTTGTTTTTCCACTTTCTTGGCCTCTTCACGTTCACGTTTCCTTAATTCCGCGGAAACGGTCTCATACCGGACTCTGTTGCGGACAATCATAATGACGAAAGCAATAATGAAAAAAAGGTAAGGAAGATTAAAAAAAACAATCTTCACTAGAGACAGCCCCGCGACCATGTAGAGTTCTCCCTGGACAATACCGAACAGTTCCAATGTGGAGTACATTACGCGGCCGAACCACAGAATAATCCCCATGACGATAAACATCCAGGCGGTGTCCCTGGTGTTCGACCAGAGAAGAATTGCCAAAAAGGTGGCGACGGCGCTCAGAGTCAATTGGCTTAAAATTTCTACCATCGAACTAAAATCCATCATATGGAGATCCTCCCTTGAGCAGTTATACAGGCGATGTCGCCTTCTGTAAACGCCGCCGGGACTATGCTCGGAACATCCGGCGAAGGAGAAATAAGCATTTTATTTTCCATCATTTGCTGAAACAAAACCGGATATCGGCCGGCACCACAGTGCGGCACTAAATAGGGACCGTTTCTTTTCCAAAATTCGGTTTCAAAACGGCACCATACGGTTTTTTCGACACTTTCGCGATACGAAAGCAGATCATAGACCGTACGGGTGAGGGCCGCGGAAAACATCGGGGAAATTTGATCGGAAGGAGGAAGGGCGGACGCGTTCCGCTCACGGCTGCAGACAACCGTTATTCCGAGCCGCGCCGGAAAGGGGAGAATCGGGACAATGGTGGAAACGTTTTGGGTGGCACTTTCCAAAAACGGTCTGTAGCGGGCAATTTTCGTTCGAACGGTATCGCCCTCTTCGAGAAAAGCCGGATCGACTAAAATCGGCTGCTCCTCTTCCAGGCCCTCTCCCATGGTGAGGATATCAAGCTCATGGAGTCGTGTGAGGGTCTTCTCGTAAGAATCGTACCAACGAATTTCCGGATAGTCCGGAAAAAGGGTCTCCAACGACTTGAGAAGCCGATAATCGTAGATGGAGGGATAATCGGCAAGCAAACCTCTGGAGAGAACATTCTTCATTTCATGGAGTACCTTTTGAGGCCGATGACCTAAAAGAGCAAGCCCCCCGTTCTGATAACAATCGAGATAACGTGTTCCCCGGTCATCATACAGATAATAATCACGGGCCCTTTTTATACGGGGAAATTGAATAGAGGAAAATTGGCCTGTACCCATACGACGCCTTTGCATTTTACTCCAAAATCTTTTCCAGCATGCTATATTTCGGAATAAAACGGTGAACCGCTCCGGATTCAAAACGGACTAAGACCGAAATCTGTGAACCGTTATTCCATCGTTTACAGACCATGCCCGTTCCATATTCATCGTGATAAACGGCGGTGCCGACACGGAATTCCGAATCGTCTTCGGGTTCCGGAATCTCAATATCGATCAGGTCAGTCGGTATCTCATCGAGAAACCTCGACGGAGTCAAACGAATCGTACGCCCCCAGATCTTCCGCGTCCTGCATGATGTAAGAGAGAGCTCCTCCTTCGCGCGGGTAAGACTGACGTAGAAAATACGTCGTTCCTCTTCTACATCTTCTTCCTGTTCATTCCGATAGCCGGGGAATATTCCCTCTTCCAGCCCGGTAATAAACACTCGATCGAACTCCAATCCTTTGGTATTGTGCATCGTGATCAGGGTGACCTTCTCCTCATCGGAAACTTGATTTTGATCGATACTCGCCCGGTCGAGTTCGATAGTCTCGAGGAACTCAATAAGTCCTTCCTTACCGTTTGGAAATTCACCGGCCGCGCCGGAAAGCTCTTCCAAATTTTTTGTTTTCTGAGTATTGCTCACTTTATCCTGATTCATGTGATAATCGAAAAGGCCCGATTCATTGACCACCTGTTGTACAAATCCCCCCAGAGGAAGGGTTTCTACTATTGCCTCTAAACGAACAATAATCCGTATAAACTCGCTCACCCCTTTCGCGGCTTTTCCCGATAAATCCGCTTCCGCATCTTTGCACGCTTCAATCGTATCTCCGTCCGCGCGAGGCAGATAGGAGAGAATCTTGTTCAGCGAAGAGGAACCGATGCCGCGCGACGGCTTATTGATGACGCGGCGAAACGCCAGCTCATCATGTCGGTTGACAAAGAGGGTCAACAGAGACAAAGCGTCTTTAATCTCTTCCCGGTTGTAGAACGAAAGAGTACCCACCAAACGGTACGGAATATTGTGGCGACTAAAGTAGATTTCAAACGCCCGGGATTGCGCGTTGGTCCGGTAGAGAATAGCGGTTTTTCCAAATGAATCAGGCGTCAACTGTTCCGCGCAATATTCAACCTCCCGCTCCTGAGTTTCAAAAAACCTGACCGTCACTTTTTTCCCTTCCAGCTTTCGGGTCCAGAGCTTTTTCCCCAGTCTGCCGGAGTTGTTTGCAACCACCGCAGAAGCAACCGATAAGATGTATCGGGTTGACCGGTAATTCTCCTCCAGACGGATAATCGTCGTACCGTCGAAAATATCAGGAAACTGTAGAATATTCTTGACTTCAGCGCCTCTGAACTTATAAATCGATTGATCATCATCCCCTACAACACAGAGATAGGTTTCCTCTCCATAGAGTCTTTTGAGGAGTTCGAATTGGGCAACATTTGAATCTTGATATTCATCCACTAAAATGACCCGAAACCGTTGATGGAGCCGTTGCCTTATTTCGGGGAAGTTGTCCAGCAGTTCGACAGGGCGCAGAATTAAATCGCCGAAATCGGTATTCCCTAAGGTCCGTATTTTCTCTTCATACGCGGTGTAAATTTCAGGAAATTGGGGATCGGGGGTAATTTGTAGAAGATCATCCTCGGGACCGAGAGCGTAATCCTTGGCCAAACTGATATACCGTGCGTACGGCTTTAGATCGTTCCGTTTCTTCTTACCAAAGATCGTATGGAGGAGGGTTATCATATCCTCATCATCATAGATAGAAAAATTTCGGTTTAACGATAGAGAACCACTGTTCCTTCTCAACAACCAGGCCCCGAATGAGTGGAAGGTCCGGATGAGTGTTCGTGAACCGTCGGGTACCAGATTCATCACCCGGTCTTTCATTTCTCGCGCCGCTTTATTGGTAAAGGTCACCGCGAGAACGGAAGCCGGATCAGTCCCTTTTCGATCGATAAGGTAGGCAATTTTGGTGGTAATGACTCGGGTTTTTCCGGATCCTGCCCCTGCTAAAATGAGAAGCGGAGAGCCTTCGTGCTCAACGGCTTGACGTTGTACTTCGTTCAATTCCAGCAAATAGGGAGGTACAATTCGATTCATATGTTCCTATACTATCGTTTTTTCCCTACGTTTTACCAGGGCCCGGCAGTTCGAATTCCTGACCAGGGTCTTTTACCTGCTCGACACGTCCTTCCAAATCGATACCGTTT
>CAZJBZ010000210.1:6495-8123 GCA_964543975.1 uncultured Spirochaetales bacterium | reverse complement strand
TTAAGGCAAAGCCTAACTGTGACCACCACCAAAGGTGGTGGCTTTTGCTTTAGTGTAAAACCGGTGCCCAGGGGTTGAGTCTGGACACCGATATCGACCTCAAGAAGGTCATGCCGATGCTGCCGGAGGACATTGTTCTTATCGGAAACGTCGATCCGGTCGATGTTGTGAGAAACGCGACACCACGGAAGGTCCGCGAGGTGGTCCATCAAACACTCGAAACGGTTAAGGAGTATCCGAACTTCATCCTTTCATCCGGGTGCGATATTCCGGCGGATGCGGCAAACGAATGGAACCACCAAAATTACGATATTCAGTACGCGTTGGGATAGGGTCAGGAGGCAACACTTCTTGTCGCGACCAGATTCACGCCGGTATCGCGGATGTTGGAGATGATGGTCCGGCCGATGGAAACCGGCGGATCGATCTGCAGGGTATAGACCCGATTGAGCAGTTCATCGATATATTCGACGGGAAGCGGTTTGTCCGTCTTTACCGGAAGCCTGTGAATCGTTGTAGAACCGCACGCGGCTGTTGCCGTAACAGTCCTTTTTGGTGCTAACAGTTCCTCTCTTCCATACTCTTCCCCGCGGTTGCATCTGTTCCCCGTTACCGAGACCTCTCCCCCGTCATTCCGGGTAACGGTAAGCCGACAACCGATGGGGCAGGAGATGCAGATCATCTTCTTTTCTATCATCAGCGTAAACTAACCTCCAATGTGTTCTCTTTCAAGTCGGAAACATCGGTCAAATCTTCCGGTTTCAAGGTCAGGCTTATCATTTCGGACGGTTGAATGTGTCGGATCGTTTTCTTTTTTATCTCTTTGCCGTCCACGGTAACGCTCATTTCCGCCTTGTTTTTTACCACGAGAGAGCGCATATAGACACGGTTCTCCCTTGACGGAGTATATCGATTGGGGATGATATACTTTACGTTCGCCCCGGCTACAGTCTTATACTGAGGGACCTCGGCCTCACCGCGAAGATAGGCGCTTACAAAAGTGCCGCAGCGAGTGGATTCTTCGGTAACGTAATCGACTAGGTCGTGTACATGAAGGACATTGCCGCAGGCAAAGACACCGGGGACCGAGGTCATCAGATTGGCATCGACAATCGCGCCGTTCGTCTCCGGATTCATACGAACATCGATTTTTTTCGACAGTTCGTTATCCGGTATCAATCCGACTGAAAGGAGGAGCGTGTCACACTTCAGGGAAAAACTTTTGTCCGTTCGATAGGTGCTGTCTTCGATCGGAGTTACCTCAACACTCTCCACTCGATCACGACCCGAAATATTGGTAACCACATGCGACAAATAGAGCGGAATGTCAAAATCATGAAGACACTGAACGATGTTTCTCGTCAAACCGGAGGGATAGGGCTGAATTTCGATAACACCCAGCACATCGGCCCCGACCCACGACATCCTTCGGGCCATAATCAGGCCGATATCTCCGGACCCGATAACAACCACGCGCTTTCCGGGCACATACCCTTCAATATTGATCAACCGCTGCGCCAATCCGGCGGTAAAGATACCCGCAGGCCGAGTTCCGGGAATACCGAGATTTCCTCTGTTTCGTTCCCGACAGCCCATCGCGAGTACCACCGACTTTGTCGTCAGCATAA
>CAZJBZ010000210.1:2400-6485 GCA_964543975.1 uncultured Spirochaetales bacterium | reverse complement strand
GAAGAATAACCGTAAAGGACCTTGTCTTCTTCTTCCCCGTTGATGTCCAAGGCGGTCGTCGATTGATATACATCGATATTTTGCCGCCGGCCCGTCATGGCGATAAACCGCTCCGCGTATTCGGGACCGGTCAATTCCTCTTTAAAATATTGCAGACCGAATCCGTTATGGATACACTGCCGGAGGATCCCGCCCAAATCGTTTTCCCGTTCCAAAACGGCAACCGAAAAGTTGTTTTCTGCTATTTGGATGGCCGCAGCCAAACCGGCCGACCCTCCTCCCACGACAACCGCGTCGTACCTTTTCTCTATCATGGTCTAACCTGTCTTTTCCTTCCGATCCGTTTGCCGAACGCTCTTGACCTCATACTCGCCAATCCTCGACGGGACCACAAAACTGTTGCCTCCCCGCTTGGTTATCTCGTTAATCGACTGTCCCGTTTCCCGCTGAATGATTTTTAATATTTTATAGGTACAGAAACCGCCCTGACACCGCCCCATCTGGGCCCGTGTATAAAACTTTATGCCGTCCAAGGTAGTATGGCCCCGCCGTATGGCGGCAATGATTTCCTCTTCCGAGATCGATTCACATCGGCACACGATTTCCCCGTATTGTGAATTTTCTCTGATCAATTCGTCCGCCTCATACGGAGTAATGTTTCTGACGCGAGGTACATCGTCAATGAAAGGATCGTAATCCGGTTTCTCTTCCAACCGTAAACCGGCTTTTTTTAAGAGGTCTTTTACATACTCCGCGATCGCCGGGGCCGCCGTTAACCCCGGAGATTGGATTCCTGCCGCTTGAATGAGTCTCGGCTGCTTTTGAGAGATATCGATATAAAAATCATTCCCTTCCATTGTAGGCCTGAGCCCCGCGAAAGAATTGATGATGTCCCGCTCCGAAATCGAAGGAACGAGCCTGCGGGCCGAAGCGAATATTTTTTCGAAGTTTTCTCTGCTGGTGGCAAGGTCTTCCTTGTTCTCTAATTCCACGGCCGTGGGGCCCACCATACAGGTCCCCTCCACCGTCGGGATGACCAGCATCCCTTTCGATACCTGACTGGGGACCGGAAAAACCACTTTCCCGGTGAATCCCGCGGCGTTCCTGTCCAAAAGGAACTCCTCGCCCTTTCGCGGGGTTATCGTAAACTCCTCAGCCTTAAAAATCCGCGAAACTTCATCTGCAAACAGACCGGCCGCGTTGACCACATAACGTGCGGTTATCGTTTTTCCGTCCCGGGAACTGATGGTGTACACCTCACGGTCCGCTCCTGAAGAGTTTTGTGTGACGGAGGCTTCACCGTTGTTTTTTTTTGCATCGACCACTTCGAAATTGGTCTGCAGCCGGACCCCGTTTTTCTGTGCGGATTCTAAAAGCGAAAAGACAAACCTGTACGGTTCGATCACGCCGCCTGAAGGCGCGTAAAGCCCGCCAACGACATCGGAGTTCAACTTCGGCTCCAACGCAAGTATCCTGTCCCTGCTGCACAGCTCGAGCCCGATCGCCTGGTTTTCCACCCCCTGCCGATAGAGATGTTCCACCGTATTCATCTCTTCATAGGTGAACGCAGCCACGACGATGCCGCACCGCTTAAAGGGAAAATGGAGCTCCTTCTGCAGTCTGTCGAACATGATGTTCCCCATCACCTCGAGCCGCGCTTTAAGAGCATGAGAACTGTGGTGAAAACCGCCGTGGATGATACCTGAGTTCGCCTTCGAAACGCCGAAAGAGACGTCACTCTCCTTTTCCAGCAGAATAACGGAAAGGTTATACGCGGACAGTTTTCTGGCCACTCCGGTGCCGACCACCCCCGCACCGATGACCGCGACATCGTATACATCCTGTTTCATGATTCTTCTTCCACCCAATTAAAACTACGCTCTACCGCCTTCTTCCAGAGGCGATATCGGTGGTCGCGTTCCGCTTTGTCCATATTCGGTGTCCACCGTTTTTCTTCCTTCCACAGGCTTTTCAGCTCGTCCACATCCTTCCAGAAGCCGACCGAAAGCCCGGCGGCAAAAGCCGCTCCCAATGCAGTCGTCTCCTTGATACTCGGCCGAATAACGGGAACTTCGAGCATATCCGCCTGAAACTGCATCAACAGTTCGTTGACAACCATTCCTCCGTCTACCTTCAAGGAGGTAATATCGATTCCCGAATCCTTCATCATCGAATCGAAGATTTCTACTGTTTGGAAGGCGGTTGCTTCGAGGACAGCGCGTGCCAAATGACCTTTATTGACGTAGCCGCTCAATCCGACGATAACACCTCGGGCGTCTCCCCGCCAATAGGGGGCAAACAGACCAGAGAAGGCGGGAACAAAGTAAACACCGCCTGAATCTTTCACTTGCGCCGCCAGCTTTTCAATCTCTGAAGACTCCCCGATAAGGCCCAGATTATCTCGGACCCACTGCACAAGCGCTCCGGCGACGTTGATTGACCCTTCCATAGCGTAGCAGACCGGACTGTTCCCGATTTTATAGCCGACGGTGGTCAGCAGACCGTGCTCGGAGTGGACGAGTTCCTCACCTGTACTCAGCAGGAGAAAACAGCCGGTTCCATAGGTGTTCTTAGAGGTACCGGCGTCAAAGCAGGCCTGGCCGAAGAGAGCTGCCTGCTGGTCCCCTAACACACCCGCTACCGGGACGGGAGCACCAAGCGGACCGTCGGCAGTGGTAAACCCATACGGCTTTTCCGGGACCGACGGCATGATCTCCGGCAGCGCAGCGGACGGCACGCCAAAAACTTCGAGCATACCCGTGTCCCACTGCAGTGTCCCTATATTCATGAGCATGGTCCTCGATGCATTGGTCACGTCGGTTACGAAAACCCCGCCCTCTTTTCCGCCTGTCAAGTTCCAAATAAGCCAGCTGTCGATGGTCCCGACGACCGCCTCACCCTTTTCGATTCCCCGCTTCAACCCCTCCGTATTCTCTATCATCCATTCCATCTTTGATCCGGAAAAATAGGCGGAAAGGGGCAGCCCCACCGTTTTTCTAAACCTGTCCGGTCCGCCTTCCTCTGCAAGTCGGGAAACGATGGGCGTAGTACGGGTGTCCTGCCAGACAATCGCGTGACCGTACGGTCCACCGGTTTTCGGGTTCCAGGCGACGGTTGTCTCGCGTTGATTTGTAATCCCAATCGCGGCAAGTTCGCCGGCGCCACCTCCTGCCTTGTGAAGCGTTTTCTGAATAACACTGCAGCACCTCCGCCATATCTCTACGGCATCATGTTCCACCCAGCCCGGTTTCGGGTAATACTGCTTGTGTTCCAATTGGTGCGAAGCAATCTCCGAACCGTTTTTATCAAATAAGATAAAGCGCGAACTCGTAGTTCCTTGGTCCAAAGCACCGATATATTTCTTCTTCGTACCGCCCACGAAAAACCTCCCCTTACTCAGATGCTACCTTTTTCCCGTTTTGAGGTCAAGACGATCCATTTTAGGGAAAAATTCTTCGATAATCGAAGGCCACCCCTTTTCATTTAAATGCTAAACTAGTATTTTCTATTCAAACGTTCATTGTTAGGAACCTTTCTACGCGCTTCAAATAAAAAAAACCATAAGTCTTTCAATGTTCGATAAAATCACACAAGGAGGAGGACGTAATGAAAGTTGCATCCAACACAGTCGTCAGTTTCGACTACACATTAAAAGATGAGCAGGGGCAGGTATTGGATTCCTCACAGGGGAAAGAACCCCTCTCTTTTATCCACGGTTCGGGACGTATAATTCCGGGATTAGAAAAAGCCCTTGAAGGTCATGATGAAGGAGACTCCTTCGATACGTCGGTGGAACCCACCGAGGCGTATGGGGAATACGATGAAAATTTGATTTTCGATGTACCGAAAAATCAATTTCAGGACGCCGAGAAGATCTCGGAAGGGATGCAGGTCCAGGCCCAAATGCAGGACGGATCGACTCAAGTTCTGACCATTAAAGATATCGGCGAAGCAGACGTAACGTTAGACGCGAACCACCCTTTAGCCGGTCAAACCCTGCACTTCAATATTACCGTTACCGATGTTCGGGAGCCCACTCAATCCGAAATAGTCAACGGACAAACAGAACAATAGTTTCTGTTACA
>CAZJBZ010000210.1:1627-2390 GCA_964543975.1 uncultured Spirochaetales bacterium | reverse complement strand
TTACAGGGTAATCGGTAGGACCGACACGCCTACCGGTTACCGTATGTTTCATAAAACACCAACTCCGACAAAGACTTTTTATTCGCCTGACGGGGAGGAGCGGCCGGTTTACCGATGGGCAAAACCGCAATGACCCTGCGATTATCGGGCACCTGTACAATCGATTTGACCAGCGTCTCCTGCTGCAGTACATAACCCTCAACCCAGAGAGACGCGTATCCCAAAGCTACTACGGCAAGCAGCATGTTTTCAATCGCGGCCGCCGCGTCCTCTTTCCAAAACGTAGTAGCCTCCTCATCCATAACGATACAGACGGCGGCGGATGCTTCACCGATACACGACTGCACGTGAGAAAGACGTTCCAATGTTTCGCTTTTTCTTACAACAATAAACTCCCACGGCTGCCGATTGTATCCTGAAGGGGCCCTGCGCCCCGCGTCGAGAATTGTGTTTAGTTCATCATCAGTTATCTCGGAAGGTGTAAACTTCCGGACGCTTGCTCTCTGTGTAATAACATCAAAAAAATCCATACGCTTATAGTCCTCCATACGCTTTGTTCCATTAATTGCTGCTGTCTTTTTCCAGTCGGCGTCTGCCCAACATCGCCGCGCCTAGCATGGATGATTGTTCTTTATAAACATAGTCCCCTCGCTTCATCCATTTCTGCTTCGCTTTGATTAAGGTATCGTTTACCGCACCCCCCGTTACCGTCACCACATCCGAAAGGGAGAGTTCCACGGCGACTTCCTTCACATGTTCCCGC
>CAZJBZ010000210.1:0-1617 GCA_964543975.1 uncultured Spirochaetales bacterium | reverse complement strand
GCTGATACTCGTAAAGCCCTTTGACCATTGCACTCAACATCTCCTCCCGCGTCGTCTCTTTCGTCAGATTGACAAAACCGCCCCGAAGCGGTTCCAGAGAGTAGCGGGAACCCATGAGATAAGGAATATAGGTGACCACACTTTCCCTATCGAGCCATAATTCGACCGCCGAGGGAACGAATTGCTGAAAAAACTCATCGGGCGGCATTTCGCTGCAAAATACTTCACGAAACCACTCAAAAGCCTTCCCACCCGCGTTCATCACGTATAAGGTAAGCCATCTGCCGGGAAAAACGTGGTTACGAATATTGTAATTCCGCGATCCCAAAGCTTCAGGCAGACAGATAAGGGTAATTTCGCACGTGCCGTTGACATTGATAATTTCTCCCGGCTGCTCTATGCCCGCCGAATAGGCGGCTAAAACAGCGTCGTTACCTCCGATGATAACCGGGACCCCTTCCGGTATACCGGTCAAACCGGCAATTTCACGGGTAATATGACCGGCAATCCCGTCACTAGGAATAACGGGGGGCAGTCTGGTAATCGCGATATCGAAAGCGCCGGCAATCGTTTTGTTCCAAGAATAGTCGTTGGAAACGGTATTGTAGAGTGCGGACAGTGAGGCGGAGGAGGGGTCGATGGCAAAACGGCCTCCAAGCCACTTGGCAAAGACGGTATTGGAGTGGCCGAAAACCGCCGTATTTCGGAACACCTCCGGTTCATTTTCCTTCAGCCACAGGATGCTTGCCAAGGAACAACCTCCCGCGACAGGCATGTTTCCCGTTTCTCGCAGCAAAGAATCTATTCCCACGGTATCGATGATCCGCCGCGCCTGGGCCCTCGAACGTTGGTCCAGCATGAGAATGGCGGGATAGAGAGGTGTCCCCTCTTCATCCATTGCCGTCATTCCGGGTGTTGTACCTGAAAGGGCGACCGCGTCCACCTTTGACAATGCTTCATCAAGAGTCTTACATCCGTTTAAAAAGGCCCTCTTCCATTTGTCAGGTTCAACATCGCCAAAAAGACCGTTTTTGTAGGTATTGATGGTATAACTCTCGGAATAGGAGGGACCTAAAAAAAGGTCCGTATCCGGACAAGAAAAAACACCCATCTTTAATCCTGTGGTCCCGATGTCCACTCCTAAAATGGAAGGTTTTTGACGATTGTTCATAGTTCCGCCCCCGTCACCTTGTGGATGATAGCATATAACCGATTTCGTTCCTCTTCCGTCAGCGGCGGGAGGGGGTGTCGTGGGGCACCGCCGTTGTATCCGACGGCATCCATTGCTGCCTTCACCCCGGCGACTCCATACCGGCCGGAAACCTCCGCGTTCAACCGCACTACTCTGTTGTTCAAGGTCCGTGCTTCATCATACCGATTCTCTCTGAAGAGTGAATAGAGTGTGGCGCACATCTTTGGGAGCGCGTTTGCCAATGAAAGCACCCCTCCGACCGCTCCAATACAAAGTGACGGATAAAAAAAAGCCGCCGAACCGGCTAAAACGGAAAAATCGGTATTCCCCGTCTCCTTTACTCCCTCCAATCGTGCCAGAAACCGGGCAGGCCCCGGTTTCGACGAATCCTTCATCCCGACAATGTTTTGATGGGCCGCTAATGC
>CAZJBZ010000209.1:0-8127 GCA_964543975.1 uncultured Spirochaetales bacterium | reverse complement strand
AAAAAGTCCAACGGGCACGATGGAGTACGACTTCCGCTTGAAGAGGAGAATCATGAGAAAATGCCTCCCTGGCTATGTCCTGCACCTCTATAAAATCTTCCGAAGGGACAACATCGGTCGGCTCGGTCCCCAATCCTTGAGCTCTAAGGAAAACTAAAGCGTTTCGCAGTGCTTTCTCCCAATTCTGCCACTCTTCAACTAAAGGATTTGAATGTTGTGACGCGGGAAAGTCATCGATTTTTGTAATCGATAGAACAGAAAGATCTTTCTCGGAGAGTTGTCGGCTGCAGAAGTCGATAAACTCCTCTACATCGGCGTTCTGTTCCTGATCGAAGAGCAGAAACGGCAACGCAGCCACTGCATAATAGTATTGACTCAATGTGGTTAGCCCTCCGAAACCGCCTTTTGCATAATTTCCGTCAGACGAGGATTAAGCATTTCAGAAAGGTTTTCCGCTATTCCTTCGGCGGAAAAATTATAGTACGCGGCCCCGTCCTTTTCTTGGATGTGAAAACCGTTTTTGACATTTCTAAACGGTTTCAATTCCAATCCTTTCTTCATTTCATCAGCGAGTTTCGACCGGAGAGATTTTTCAAGTTTCGAAAAATCATCTTCGGAAAGATTTATCGCGAGATTACCCACCTCTTCTTTATTCCAATCCTTAAGGATTGTGACAATAACCTCTTCAAGGTTCGCGTCGGCAAGCTTTTGCTCGATTTCAGTCGTTGTTACGGAATGAAACAGTTCGGAGATTTCATGTTGTAGTTTGAGCAGCAAATCTCGTCCCGCCTGGGCTAAAGTCTCTTTTCCACTCTGTTCCGACTGCTTTTTCTGTTTTTCAGCATCCGCGATTATCGAATTCGCTTTTTCTTTTGCATTCTTCGTAATTTCATCAGCCCGTTTTTCCGCCTCTTCAACGATTTTTTGGGCCTGCTCTTCGGCCGATTTTACCCCTTCCGATTTTATCTTGTCGATCAATTCCTGTAGTTGTGATTCCATCTATTACTCCTTAACTTTCATTGATATATCGAGTCAATTTTTCAATTTTTCTATCAATGATAATGTTGAGCACTTTTTCATACTCAGATCCCTCTAATTTTTCTTCCATTTTCTTTTGACAATCTTGAATCATTGATTCAAGATTGTCATAACGTTCGAAATCGAGTGTTTCGAAAGAACGAAGGACCTGTTGTACTCCAATGATCTCTCGTTTCAACGTACCGATATTTTCACGGAAAACATATTCGGTTATTTCTCCTTTCTCCTCGCGGTCTTTATAAATATCGATGAGAGCAGATATATCGTATTGAATATCTTCTATTTCGATTTTCAAGATGCGTAAAAACTTTTCCAGTCTTTCCTTCTTACTCATTTCGTTACCACATTCAATTTACGATAGGGAACCGAGGCTTAAATCGCCATGAATTTTAATGACATTTCCGTCTTTGTCAATTTCCAAATTTCTTCCCGGGAAGTGCTTGGGAAGTGCTTCCTTTAATTTATCCATTGCCTCCAGCTCGATTTTCTCTTGAATATCTTTCGGTACCTTTTCTAAAGTCACGACATCGATATCAACGACATATCCTCGGCCGTAATGAGAACCGTATCCTGCCGTAAATGCGGCACCGATGTTAAAAAGTCCATCGTGTGATTTGTTGGAAGCGGAACCTCGAGAAGCTCGTGCAGGATGGAGTTGAAACATTGAACCATAAACATCTTCCAAATAATCGTCTATTGTACCTAATGTCTCCGTGAGTTTTCTTTCCCATTCAACAAGTTTTGGATGTCGCATGTCAACCCTTTACCATACAATGTTCCATACGACTGTTTCATTATTTTTGAATAGATCGACAAGAGGGACTGTATAGGTTGCGATTTTCCCGTTATCCGATATCGACCCTCTATTGATTTGCTTCGGTTGTCGGGGTGGAGTTAAGGCGAATGAAAGCTCATACCCTTGAAAGAATGTTTCCAACATCAATAATGTCTCTTCATCGATCGATTCATCTAATTTTTTATAGATCGTATATTGGAAAACCGTTTCCCCTCCGCTTTGGTTTAAAGCAATCACATCATCAGTATCGTTTCCGAGAAATCTCGATATCTGATCAATATTAGAAAAAGTGACTACGGCCGCTACGCGAACAAAATCCGCAGTCTCTTCCAGCGAAAATGATGAGAGCGACATACCTGGAATCGCCGCCACCGTGCGTTCAAAATCATCCCTATTAACAGGCAATGGAATGGTCGGATCGTTTTCATCAAGACGTCCTAAATAGACCGTTTTTTGAGATATTTCATATTCCAGCTCGAGTGTACCGGAGCCGTCACCATTCAGTGAAATATTGGATTGAAGATCAACGCACGACGAAAAAACAAAAGTTAACAGAAAAACGAGAACTATATGCTTCATAGTTAGGGTTTTATCGAGTTTTCTTTTCATTGCTCATAGGGTACCTCTATCCCGTAGTTTTGACAATTACTTTTTCCTCAGTTTCACGATGGTTTTTCCAAACCCGCCTTGAGAAGGATGCGCGAAATAGTAATCCTCAATGTGATTGCTTTGTTTAAGATAGTCATGAATGCCATTTTGGAGTGCTCCTGTTCCTTTTCCATGGACGACCTGGAACTCGCTTAGTCCGGAAAGTACCGCCTTATCAATTTGCCGTTCAAGGTCGCTTATTGCCTGTTCCAATCGTTCACCTCTCACATCAATTTCATATGACGGAGTTACATCGACATGCGGAACGGATACATCGAATTGCAGTTGTGACTCTCGTGCTTCTCTTTTTTTTCCCAAGACCGGAGTCAATCTGTTTTCAGGCACGTTTATCTTCATGGAACCGGTGGAGACTATCCAATCTCCCTTTTTCCTCCGTTCTATGACGGTCGCTTTTCTTCCTGTCGGTCCGACGTACACCTCGATGCCAGGTTTAATTGGACGGGTAAAATCCGGTGAGTAGAGCTCTTCCTCAAGTTGTTCCGCAATTTTCTCTTCCTTTTCGGTTTTTTCGGAAAGGTGACCGATATAATCCTTTACTCTCTTTGTTTTCTCTTTGGAAACCTCACCCTCTTTTAACTCTTTGATTAAATTTTCAAGGTTTTTTCTGCTTTCGTTGAGAAAGCGACGCAACTCTGTAGTTTCTTCCCTTTTTATTTCAGCCTCTTTTTTGTTTAGTTCCGAGCGAAGGTTATCCAAACTTTCCCGTTCTTGTGTAATCTCTTGTTCCAATTCTTCGAGTTCTTTTTCCCTATCGATTAGTTCACGCTGTTTTCTACTCATTTCACGAATAATCTGAGAAATATCTGATTCATTGCCCTCCCAATACCTTTTTGCATGGTCGATAATTTTTGACGGTATTCCGTGACGCCGGGCGATTTCTAATGCGTGACTTTCTCCGGGCATACCTTGAATAATGGAATAGGTTGGTTGAAGTGTCTTTGTATTGAAATCCACGGATGCATTTTCCACTTGCGGTTTTGTAAAACCGTAATGCTTTAAAAGGCCTTGGTGGGTTGTGGCTAAAACGGAACAATTTCTCGCAATAAAGTGATCAAGTAACGCCATTGCCAGTGAACTTCCTTCCTTAACATCGGTACCCGAACCAATTTCATCCAATAGAACGAGAGAATCTTCCGTTGCACTATCGATAATCGCAGCGATCTGTTTCATATGACCGGAGAATGTCGAAAGCGACTGGTCGATTGATTGTTCATCCCCGATATCGGCAAAAACTCCGTCAAAGAGGGGAAGCGAGCTTTCCTCATCCGCGGGTATACCCAGACCGAATTGATTCATTAACACCATAAGACCGGCCGTTTTTAAGCCCACGGTTTTCCCTCCCGTATTTGGTCCGGATATGATAAGGGCACGCACTCCTTCCCCGATTTCTAAAGAGATAGGGACCGCTTCCATGCCTAACGAAGGATGACGCGCGTTTCGTAACAGATATCTGTCTTTCATCAATAAAGGGCGCGTACATTGTTTTGTTTCACCGTATCTCGCTCGGGCGTAGAGAGAGTCGATAGCTGCAATCTGTGAAACAATTTGTCCAAGCTCGTTATGATAATGTTGCACGTCCTTCGTTGTTTGCCTGAGGATTTTATGAACCTCCCGGCGGAATCTATTTTCCTGTTCGATAAGAACGTTGTTTTTTTCAACAATATCCATCGGCTCGATGAAAAGAGTGGCACCGGTGGCTGAAACTTCATGAACGATACCCCGAACTTTGCCCCGATAATTACTCTTGAGGGGCAGAACAACCCTGCCCTCTCGCTGTACAGGATTCGTGTCCTGCCAAATATGGCTTAAATCTCTATTGTTAAAATAACTGCCGGCCAATGCGGAAATTTGTCTGTTGATCGTTCGTACCGTGTCTCGAACGGACCGCAGTTCCGGCAGATCTTCTCGAATATTCCCATCGTTATCGATTACTTTGCGTATTGTTGAAACAACCGCTTTGAGGTCTGGAATTGCTCCTATCACCTCTTCCATGTGGTTTTTTGCCCTGTTTTCGGTTTTTCCTCCTCCTGAGAGTTGATTCATAGCTTTAGAAATATAGTGTTGCATTTTAGATGAAGCAGAGAGGAAAGAAGCTATATGATGGAGTGCTTCTTCTTCTAACACAATACCGTCTGTATTTAAGTTAATGAGATAATGTGATATTGGAGGGAAGCTTATGGAAGGGAATTCAACACCGGAAGTAAGAATTCGACGGAAAAGAAACGTAAGATCGAGGTAATGCTCTACCTCAGGTTTTTCCCGGAATATCGGGTCCTCCAGAACCCTGCAGCTTCCCTCTTCACTCAAGCAATATGAAGCGACCGTTTCGCGAATTCTATCAAATTCCAATAATTTAATTGTATGTTTATCCATACCACTCTTTCTCCGTCTCTTCTATCGTTGCATAAATGCGGACATAGCTCTCATATCGATCAGGATGGATCTTTCCTTCTTCGACTGCCTCTATGACCCTGCAATGAGGTTCATGAATATGGGAACAGGAGTAAATGTCACATTCATTTCGATATTGTTCGAAATCAGGAAAAAAAAACTGCACCTCCTGTGGTCGAATCTCCGCTATTTCTATCTCTCGTATACCTGGGGTATCGATTACGTCAGTGCCGTCGAAGAGACGCACCACTTCAGCATATACCGTAGTATGACTACCCCTATTGTACTTTGAAGAGATGGTTCCCGTTTTAAGATTAATATGGGGAGCCACCGAGTTAACCAGAGTAGACTTGCCGACCCCCGATTGACCGATAAGGACATTCGTCCTGTTTTGTAATTTTTCACGAAAACAGCCAAGACCTTCTCCCGTTTTTGCCGAACAGACGATAACTTCATAACCAATATTCTTATAATTGTCTAATCGCTCCGTCACATCCTGTGAAATTCCTTGATCGCATTTGTTGAGGACAATCGTAGCCGTTATCTCTTCTTTTTCAGAAATGACCAACACCCGATCGATAAACCGAGGTCGAAACGGAGGGCTTACCGGAGAAGCGATGACTATCAACCCATCAACGTTTGCCGCGACCGTCTGTATCGCTTTTTTCTTTTTATTAAAACGATAAAACCTGTTCTGCCGAGTGTAACGTCGAACAATTTTCCCATTATTGGCACTATACGTGTCTATCTCAAATTCAACGACATCTCCGGGGGACAACGGGTTATAATCTTCCCGTGTTCGGTCCAAGATTTTCCCTTTGATCCTGCATTCGTAATGTTTTCCATTACAAGAGACTGTGTATATATTGTTTATCCCGTACAGCACTTTACCGTTCATATCTTTTCTTTCACTCAGACCTCAAATCGGGCTTTCAGAGTTTTCCCTTGAAATGAATATTAAAATGGTCGGCAATCAGCCTGTATTTTTCTTGATTAGGTCCATCTCCCGTAACATAAAAAAAAGAGGTGCCGGATTTTTCCTCTGGAGTGCATTCATTGTTTGCATTTAAAAGAGATATGATTCTGTTTGTCACCCCCATCCTGGAATCGATCACCTGAACACCGTCACCCGCCGCCTTACGGAAGTAATCGTCCA
Source organism: uncultured Spirochaetales bacterium (assembly GCA_964543975.1). Lineage (GTDB taxonomy): Bacteria > Spirochaetota > Spirochaetia > SPDA01 > CAZJBZ01 > CAZJBZ01. Next base: position 2,077 of record CAZJBZ010000209.1, on the reverse strand, counting down.
ACAACACAAAATGCGTACAACCGAGAACGATTGTATCTATATTTGAATCTTTAAAGAGAGCGACTGTCTCTTGAACCACTCGCATCCTTTCTTCTTCGCTACTCGACAGGAGCCTGTTTTCGATAAAATCAACAAGTTTCCCTCCTGAATTGCGAATGACCGAACAGTGAGATGCAAAATCTTCGATTAATTTATCCGTATAAACGTCATAGACCGTTCTATTTGTTGCAAGTACTCCAATCCGCTTCCGATGGGAGTTTTCAGCAGCGGGTTTCACTGCCGGTACCACACCAATAAAAGGGACCGGAAAAGTCGATCGTAATGCCGAGAGAGCGACAACTGTGGCCGTATTGCACGCGACGACAACCATTTTACAGTGATACCGGTCAAGAAGACGACGTACCAGCTCGACAACGATCTTCTTCAGTGTTTGAGTATCTTTTTCCCCGTAAGGGAAATTATCGGTATCGGCCACATAAAGGAATTTTCCCCGAGGCAATCTTTCTCTGGTCCGGAGTAAATAGGGTAATCCCCCTATTCCCGAATCGATAAAGCCTATATAGTTGCTATTCATCCGAGAAGAGGCTGTCGAAGGCAGAACGGGCCTTTTTTTGTTTTTCATCATTTTCAGCCGGTCCCCTTCGATCGGTATAGACGAAATAGGAACAGAAATTGGCCCTATCCTTATCATTTACGCGTTCATCAACCGTTTCCAGACATTCCCAATGCACGGCAGGATCGTAAAAATGGCAGTTAAGACAAATTTTAAGATCTTTCCCGCATTGCGGGCAGGTTGTCGTTCGAAAGATCTTTGTTTCTATTGTTTTTCCGCAAAAATAACACATGCTCAAGCCTCTTATTAAACGGGAAATGAAGGCGCAGCTTCTTGCAAAATTGGGCTATGCTCTGATTGTCGTAACCATATTATAGAAAATCTTTTCGAGGGTGAATACCTCCCTTGTGCAATTGAATCTATTTTACTACTCTACTAGATATGTTCTCTACCGATATCTGCTCCGTGAAGGATTGTCAAAAACGTGCTCTTTCATTCTACGCCACCTGTTTCGAGCACGCTGAGGAAAATAAAAAGACTTACGAAAAACTCATCGATTATTTATCCTGCCACGATTCACATGAAGGGCTCAATTTATCCTTTCTACCTTTTAAGGATGCCGATCTATCCGGAAAAATTTTTACTCGTTGTCTTTTCTCGAACAGTTCGTTTCTCCGATGCAAATTTGATAATTCAATTTTTAGACTCTGTTATTTTGATTTTTCTCATATGAGAGAGTGTAGTTTTTTACATACCGACATGCAAGCCGTCGTCTTTGCCGGATCCGAGGTTTACAGGTGTGATTTTACAGGTTCCGATATCCTGCACTCCAATTATAATGGAATTCAATGCACTGAATCACACTTCAATGAATCCGACCTCTATTTTTCTCATTTTATCAATGCGACTCTATTGCAAACAACATTTATAGACTGCAATCTTAAAAAAGTACAGTTCGGCCATTGTACCCTAAAAGACATCAGTTTTAAATATTCAAATTATGAGGACGCGGATTTTGAGGGGGATTAGCTTAAAATGAAGGTCTTTTTTTATTTTGCGATCATGGGCTTTTCCAATACCTATTTGGTCGGTCCCGATAACGGCGGCAAAGCAATTCTTATCGATCCGGGTGTCATGGATGTTCCCTTGCTCAATTTAATTGAGAAAAACAACTACTACATCGATACCGTATTGGTCACGAATACGCATGAGGCGCATATTTACGGTATAAAAACCTTGCGAAAAATATATCAGGCAAAAATCTATTGCGGAAAAGAAACGCTGTACGAAAATGCATGCAACCTGGTAAAGGACAGAGAAAAAATCGAATTGTCCGGTTTTCCTGTCGAGGTCTTTCAAGTAATGGGCCATTCTCAAGAGAGCATGGTTTACAAAATAGACAACCTCCTTTTTACCGGAGACGCCTTGGGTGCCGGAAAGGTGGGTGACAGTCCGAATGAATATGCTCGAAGAATTCTAATGCAAACATTGAAAGCGAAGATACTGCCTCTCGATGATGAAATT
>CAZJBZ010000208.1:0-8166 GCA_964543975.1 uncultured Spirochaetales bacterium | reverse complement strand
TCATCGCAACTTTCGTTCGCCGTTTGATTTCTTTCATTTGCCGTTCAGCCATATTCGAAGTCCGCAGTTTTTTCCGATGCTTTCTCGGGATGGTAAAAACGGTCAGACTTTCCGGTACATTCTCCTCCAGCCAGCGACTGAGATGCGGGGACTTCTCTTCATACTTCTGAACAATTTTGTTCAGATACCGTTTCGCTTCCTCCTGATCCGGTGCATTGAATACCGTACGGATATCATCGGCAAGCTCCTTTCGCGTCTGCTTACGGCTCACATGATGCCCAGCTTTCTGCTGTAAATGGAACTGACAGCGTTGCCACTTCACCGTTGGAAAGACCGCTTTACGGGCTGCCTTAAGCCCTTCATGGGCGCCTGAGGTAATCAGTTCCACTCCATGAAGGCCCCGGTCGACAAGGCCCTTCAGGAAGCTTCTCCAATGTACCTCAGCTTCGCTTATCTCCGTGCTGATGGTCTTTGTTAAACGTTCTGCTCCACCTCCCTGCAAGTCTTTAATCATCCCATCAAACATGGTATAGTAGTCTTCGTTAGTCATGAGGTTTCCTTTTTTTTTATTCGAAACTAATGAAGACCGATTGGCTAACTTCTTTCAACCCCCCTTCGGGGAATTCAATTTACAGAAAAGATTGTACACTACCTAATCGCAATTCCCGGAACGGAAACATGCGTGCCTTCGTCTTAAAATCATCGGAAAAATTTCTGCCTTTATCGTCTAATTCCGGAAGTATCGGCCCGGGGACCTATACACAGCAAAGCTAAAGAGCCGGCGAACTTTTCCTGCAGAAAAGCCCACAGAACAGCAATAGGCAGTGAGAAAGGCGGTGCCCATCCTCCAAACAAGGTGCCGCTCCCGACTGTTTTCTGATAATATCAGTTATCCTGTTAACCTCTTTCAAAATAGGGATATGTGGCACTTTCCAAAATTTCAATTTCTATATCGTAAGTATCTAACTATTTCAGTCCGGATAAAATGGTCATTTTTGCACAAGTGCCTCAGTCATTTCGAAAAATTATATTAAGAAGCAGTGATAATCAGAGCAGGTGTTGGAGGTGCTGCGGGGCCAACTCAGGATTCGGATGTAGTATTACAACTTCCTACATTAAGTCTATCTTCAAAGAACAGAAGACCCCCACCAACGTTAGAGATTGGCCCAGTCCACCCCTACGAAGAAAACACCATTCAACCCGATATTGCTGCAAGAGAGGCGCATACCCTAATGCAGCGGATCGGCAACAGCAGGTTCACCCAGTAGGACGCACTCTTAGGCATCGTCACCCTGAAGGACCTCCTCAACTATCTTTCAATGAAGTTCGATTTAGAGAAGTAGAGAAGCAGTGAACATAGCACTTTACTAAATTAACAATTCTTTTTAGACTGTTTTTTATTCTTTAATCTAACTACAATTCAAAGCTGGTGTTCTATGAGTATTATCATTGTCGATAATGAATCTTCAAGTATTGATTTTCTAGAACGACTACTAACGAATTATCCTACTGTGAGTTTTGCAAACCCCCTCTATGCTTTCGACTATTGCAAGGAACAAGATTTTGATATTTTACTTGTAGATCAAAAAATGCCGAAATTATCAGGCATCGATCTTGTAAGAAAACTAAAACAGAAAAAGGAAGGTTTTTTTTCTATTGTTATTTCAGCCGAAACCGAAGTTGAAAACTTAATAGAGGCTGTAAACTCTAATTTAATATATAAATATATTGTAAAACCGTTTCATCCTGATTATCTTCTCCAACATATACATCGTGCCTATGAAGCCCTTGAATTAGCACGTCAAAATGAAAAATTAGCGATCCAATTAAACCACCTGAATAGGGAATTAAAAAGAGAAAATAAAAAACTTTGTTCTTTTTCCACCTCATCACTAGATGCATTTATCGGTTATGATTCTTCTATTCAAAAAATAAAACGTCTTGTCCCACTATACGCACAGAGTGATAAACCATTATTGATCCTTGGTGAAACAGGTACCGGAAAGGAATTAATTGCGAGAGCAGCTCATGAATATTCAAATAGAAAGAATAAACGGTTCATGGTAATCAACTGTTCCGCTTTTTCTAATGATTTGCTTGAAAGTGAACTATTCGGCTACGAAGCCGGCGCTTTTACTGGAGCCCATCGGAGGAAAGAAGGGCTCTTGAAAGCGGCAGACGGGGGAACTCTGTTTCTTGATGAAATTGGGGATATGCCGCATCATGCACAAGCAAAAATACTTCGTTTTATTCAATTTGGCACATTTATACCAATCGGAACAACGAATGACGAACACGTTGATGTACGAATCATTGCAGCAACAAATAAAAATATTGAAAAGGAAATAAAATCAGGACATTTTCGTCAAGATCTGTATTACAGGTTGAGTATATTAATCATTCACATACCCCCGCTTAGAGAACATAAAGATGATATCCCCTACATCATGGAGGCTCTTGCCCTTCGGCATGGATTTACCTTGCCAGCTTTTAGAGAAGATGCCCTACAAATCATCCAAAGACACTCCTTCCCCGGAAACGTTCGTGAATTGGAAGCCATTCTCCATAAGTTGTATCTGCATGCCGCAGCGAGAACAGTTAAAGAGATAGATAAAAGTTTTTTAAATCAATCTATTGAGCATTCTCTACTCGACTTTATAGAAAATGAAAACATAAAAAACTCAAATACGGCAAGAGGAAAAGATGGAGTTAATGGAAATCTCTCTTTTCCAATTAATTTGCATTCATATTTAGAATCGATAGAAAAGCAAATTATTACGCGATGTTTACATTCTAATAAATATGTGTTGACAAAAACAGCTGCCGATTTGGGATTGAGCAGACAAGGGCTACGCAACAAACTCCGTCGATATAATATTATTCTTTCTAAAACGGTAGAATAAACCTGAAACCGACATCGCTTTTACTGTGCGACGATTGTAAGGCAGCGGTGTGATCGATAGTACAGTCTTGCGCATCATCGTAAATACCGCCACCGCACAATTCTCTTTCGGAACACAGGGAGGGATTACCATCTTTCGAAGAAGCGGGACAATCCCAACACCATTCACGGACATTACCACTCATATCATAAATCTCTAATCCATTTGGTAGTTTCTCTCCCTTTTCGTGAGTCTCGAACCCGGAATTACCACGAAACCAACCGACTTCGTTAAGATCATTACTCCCAGCATACGGTTTTTCATTATTTTGTCTTCCTCCCTCAGCCGCAAGTTTCCATTCTGAAGTTTTCGGCAAACGATAACCGATAGCCGTCCAATCACACCTCCACTCATTTTCATCATAGACAGGGGAGTACCCTTCCATTATGCTTAGATAATTACAGCAAACCGCCGAACCGTACCACGTTATATGTATACATGGAAAATCACTTTTATTTTCAAAAGCTATAAACTGTCCATGACGATACTCGATTTGGCAATCCCTCGATCCTATGTTTACTATCAATTTTGAATTTGATCCAACGGTGCGAACATAATTCTTATCAACCGTAACTTTCCCTTCCATTAACGCCCAATTGAGAATATCTACAATCTGTTTGTTTGTGATCTCATATTTACTCATAAAAAAACCGCCATCATCCACAGGGACCATCGCTTTCTCAATTCTGTACAATTTGTAAGCCTCCTGTGAGACGACATTAATATCCTGCTTTTCAATGTAATCGCGTGACCACCGAATGGTAACAGTATACGTACCGGTTGGAATGTCGGTTATTCTACCTGTACCTTCTATCTCTTCATTTACTCCATATCCTTTGATGTTAGCCGGAATTTTTTCTGGTAATCCGTAGACAATCGAGCTTGTTTCAGCCGGGAGTAGAGGCGAAGATGTTTTATTCACCTCAATTGATGATAGATCCCTTTCTTCTGCTGCATTGGTGATGGTGGATGGAATAAAATAGAAATCTTCATAGAGGGATGAGGAAGACCAGGGTATCTGCCTGCCTCCGGTCGCTTGTAAAACATCATTACGAACGCGTTTCAGCATGGTTTCTATATTGATTCCTGGTTCCGATACATGTTCGAGAAGTGCCTTTGTAAATACCCCATTGCTACCATCCCCATCCATAGCTACTTTGCCTGGCGCTGTTGAATAGATGACAATACTTCCCGTCGGTGCCTCAACCATGGAGAGACCACGAGAAGAAGAACGAAAACTGGTTTTAAAGGGATTATCGCGACAAGCATCCAGAATAATGATATTGAGCCGATTCTCAGCACTCTGCATCTTACTAAGAACAAAGCCGGCATCCACTGCTTTATATGGGACCTCATCCGCTTCCTGAATATTCGAACCTACCGGAATCAGGTAATTCCGTCCGTCAATTTGCATCCCGTGACCTGCAAAATAAAATAACCCAACGGTATCTCTTGAACGTTTGATCCTGTCACCAAAAGCTCGTATTGCCTGTTCCATCGAATATTCACCCACATTAGTAAGTATCTTCACATCAAACCCTACGGATTGTAACGTTGTACCAAGGTCAAGCGCATCGTTGAGCGGATTAGTGAGTGGTGAACTTTTATAATCCGCATTGCCGATAACTAAAGCAATTCGCTGTTCCTGCGCGTTGAGACGACCCCCGGAAATAATGACCCATATAACGACAAGACAGAAGAAGAGTGTAATTAACCTACAACGTTTATCGTATTTCAAGATGCCAGCTATTAAGTGTTCCGCTATCTGTGCTATATAAACTATCATCATCGGTTACCTTCAGTTTCCATGTCCCGTTCGGGTTTTCACCATCTAAGTTGGAAAGGTTCTCTTCCGGATAATAATTTCCGTTAAATGGGGCCGACCCTGAAGTAATGCCTGTTGAAGCAGAATCGACAAAACGTGTAAAAGAAAAATGATTACCGCTTCCTCCGTTATCGGTGGATAACATTATTTCTGTATCATTAGGTGAAACGAGATAAATATCAAGATCAGCATCATAATAATGTTCAATATCTACTGTAACTGCAACGGTGTTGACTGAGGAAGTGGCTCCGCTAACTACCATTGACGATTCAACAGTACCCCTATCAGTTATCGTTGTTTGTTCAAGGGCATTAAAAGTGAGTGCCCAGTGGTTAAGGGTACCGTCTAAAGAATTGTTAAAACTACTGTCGTCAGTAATTTCCAATCGCCAGGTTCCGTCCGCGTCTTCATCGTCAAATGATGTAAAACTCCCCTCCGGTTTATAAAAACCGGTAAACGGAGCGGAAGCGGAATAGATATCGGTTAATCCGCTATCATCAAAAAGGGTGGTGGACGTGTAATCATCCCCCGATCCGCCGTTATCACTAGAGAGAGTGACCCGCGTATTATTAGGCGATTGTAGAACGATGTCTAAATCATCCGTATAAGGGTGGGTAAGATCAATGGTTACCATTACTGATGAGATGGAGGAAGGTCCTCCACTAATTGTCATAGAATATGTATTAGTATCGTCATTCCAAATTGTACTTGATAGATTGCCACTCGAGAAAAGCTGTCCGGTTCCGGAGGTAGTAGTATTGCTTTGTGTAGTAAATGTCCATACCGGACTACCGGCAATCTCTGCCCCGTCGGATGCAACAACCTTCCATTTATAGGTACTGTCCGGATCAAGTGTAATATTATTTCCCTCAAGATCAAGTGCACTTCCTGATAAGCCGACCGCTACGGGTAACGATGAGAGACCATCTTTCCCTAGGAAAACGGCATACGTCAAACCATCATCTTCATTATCCCAATTCAGTTTTGTTAAGTCATCGGTATCGACGGTAAGATTCCCATCCGAAGGATCCGGGTTTGAGAACTCTATATCACTGCTTTCATAATCGGATACAAGGGTTACCGCTGTAGGAGATATTTTGATGGCTTCACTTTTATCTCCTGCCGAATTGTTTTCATAGACAGCAACCTTATAATAAAGGGTAGTAGAATTCGAAGAGTCGTTTGTTGCCCGACTTGAACTCTCATCAGCTGCAGTTGATATCCAGTATGATTTTGAACTTGAATCCTCCCAATCATAACTGCCCCCGCTTGAAGAAGCACTGTAAATATAATAATTATCTATGTTGCTGAAACCTGCTTCATCTAAATCCGACCACCATAAAAAGGCATCCCCATCTGTGTTTATGCTACCAAACAAAAGATATGGGACCGGTAGAATGTCCTCACCCACAGAGTATGAACATCCGGAAAATAAACTTGCTAAAAAAAATGCTACGATAAAAAAGATAAAAAGTTTATATTTTATTTGACCATTAAAATTCATAATTTCCTCCATCTTTCACCTTCTAATCGACTATAAACTAGAAACGGAATCTATATCCGATCTGTCCAAGGATATCGTTGGCGTGTGCCGGAATTGTACCGATACCAAACTCTTCATTGGAATAATCCCTCCCGGGAGCCCTTTGATATAAATACCCTACTTTGATAACGAACGCTCCTTTTTCTCCCCCGAACATAGCTCCAAGTCCGGCGTAGAATGTCGCCCCTCCACCTACTTCGAGAATGAACGCATTTGAATTACGCGCAAAATCTCCGAATAGAAGGCTGAGGTAACCGACACCTCCAAACAGACTTTGCCCGAGATTTCCTCGAAGCAATCCGCCTAATCCGATACCCACATAGCGGCCCACAATTCGATTGTATGACAAGCCGCCACCGATACTTAGCCCTCTGTACGACCGGTACTCCATGTTACTTTCACTATATCGGTTAAGCATTCCGTAACCAATTGCTCCGGTAAATCCTATAAAATTTTTTCTGTTTATTGCAATTGCAGTGCCGGATGCACTCTTTGATGCTTTGGCTTGCTGTTCTTCAGGAGAATCGATAGATAGATATGATTTATCAATTCCCTCAGCCTCTTCAATCTCCTCTTTTGTTTGTTCGCCTTGTTGACGGCTTTTCATTTTAGTAAAGTCGATTATCACCGTTTTATCTCTAGCAGGTTTCAACTCCGGTTTATAAAACGTCATCTCTTTTCTTTTATCTGTTTCAACCGTCCTGAAAACAAAGGTTATCCCTTTTATCCGGTCCCATTCCTCCTCCGTATATTCATCTTCAATAATCAATTTCTCTGTGTTATTTAATGGGAGAGAGCCTTTGTTATGCAATCCGTCATCGATTATCAATTCGGCACCTTCGCCTAAAGCAAACGCGGGATAAATAAGAAAAGTTATTTTTGTTTTTCCAAATGCTTCTTGTTCCTCTTTATCTGCTATTCGGAATTTTTCCATCCCGATAGAAGTATGTTTTACTTCATTAAGATTAATCGTAATTCCATCGCTTATCGTCATTTGCTTAGAAGAGACTCTTACAATACCTTGAATACTCTCACTACTCTGTATTCCAGTAAGATCAATAATTCTGATTTTATATTCGGATAAGAGAAGATCATCAATAACGATTTGTTTAAGAAACGGATTTGAGGTTACGCGAATTTTATCGTCATCTAACCCGGAAATTCTGTTATTCTGATATAAAAAGGAGTATAACCGTTTATCATAATTTAGTGTTTCACCTATTTCCCAAATGTATTCAACTTCTCTTTCTTGTTTTTCTAGATAAAATAAATATATCCCTTGAGGATCTATTCCATCGATCGTAATACTACCCTTCTCAACTGTAAAATGATTATTATTAAGTTTTATCCGTTGTATCTCTTGTCTACCGATTGAAAAAGGAATTGCATGAAGCGACTGACTTGTCTCATTATAGACAGTTATTTCATACTCACCGGGAAGAAACCAATAATATCGATCTTTTCCTATTTTCTTTTTATGAGTATCATTTGATTTAATAATTTCGTTATCTTTACTGATAACCTGTGAAGGTTGACAGAACAAACGATATTTAACCTCGCCTATTGTTTGATTTTCTTTAACAACAAGCTGCCCACAATGTTGATCAAGCAAATCTTGAATCATTTTTGTTGAAATAGTATTACAGACTTCTTCTACATCAGACAGATCTTTATTGATATAATCCGTATATGAATAAATTTCTTCCGCTCTGTTGGTGTTTAACACTCGTACTTGAATACCCAAAACATCTTTATTATTTTGGCGACCTTCATAAATATTACCTAAAACTATATAATCTAAATTTGCAAAACTATACGCTTCACTATTTTTTTCATACAAATCCTCAGTAGAATAA
>CAZJBZ010000207.1:0-8201 GCA_964543975.1 uncultured Spirochaetales bacterium | reverse complement strand
GTGTTCTCATGCGATAACACCGATAAATATTTCAATATAATCGGTACCTGGGAATATACGAACGGCCGTAACTGGGAACTCTGGAGTTTCGATCCGGATTATTGCTACACAATTACTGCCTCGGATGGTTCCGCCTATGCCGGCTGCTACAGGATTTCCGATAACAACATAATTCTCATGGATGAGGACTACTCAATCTCCTACCGCTATCTAAACAATGGAGCTTCATTGGACCTTATCTACGAGGATGATAACTGGACGCTGATAAAACGATAAGGTTCTCTGCGCATAGCTGTCACTATAGCTGCCTTTTACCCCTGTTGATCAGAACAAGGAGCAGTAGATGAAGTGTTTGGTTTGTATCATTGTTCTCTCTACCTCTTTTTTCTTTGTAAGCTGTCCGAATCCGGTTGATCAACAAGACACGACGCCTCCCGGGGAGGTTGCTAATCTCTCTGCAACGGCAGAGGACTGTAAAGTTACCCTTTCCTGGGAGAATCCGGCGGATGAAGATATCGACCATCTCACCATCATCTATGCGGCCGTGAAGACGCTGTCCGTGAAAGGTTCGGAAGCAGTTCACTCTCTATTACTTGGACCTTCATCGGTCATCCGCCGGATCGAGGAAGCAGTACAATTCAAAGATATCGTCTTGACCGTTACTGAGGGAAGCACCGGTACTGTTTGCGACGGACTTGAAAACGGAACGGAATATACTTTTACGGTAACCGTGTTCGATGAAGCGGGGAATGAATCGGCCGGGCAGAGCATTAATGCCACTCCTACGGCCGGGGCGACAACGTCCCAAGATGAAGTGGCCAATCTGTCCGCTGCCGCAGGCGACCGACAGGTAACGCTGACCTGGACCGATCCTGCTGATGCTGCCTTCGACCATTGCGAGGTGTGGTACGGAACGGGAGGAACGTCGGACACCCAATTCAGCGGGACGATAGCCGCGGCTGGGACGACCGTCACCGGTTTGACCAACGATTCCGAATACACCTTTACAGTGAAGACGGTCGATACAGCCGGCACTGTTTCAGCGGGAACAACCGTAAAAGCGACTCCGACGAGCCAAGGGAGTACGGAGGTCACCAATTTGACTGCAGTTTGCGGGGATGGCGTCATTTTACTCTACTGGGATGAACCGGTCCACGAAAATTACTCACACTGCGAAGTGTGGTACGGAACCGGGGGAACTGCCGATACGCAGTTTAACGGAACGCCGAACCCCTCGGGATCAGTTTTTTCGGGTCTCACGAACGGTGTACAATATATAGTGAAGGTAAAAACGGTGGATACCGAGGGGAACGTCTCCGCCGGTGCGGCGGTGTTGGCAACCCCCAGTTCGGTTCCGCCGGATGCCCCTGAAATTGTCGACTTAACTCCCACGTCAATCGATACTCCCTCCTCTGTTTCAATCGGACAGTACTACACATTCTCCGGCGGCATATCCAACAACGGGAATAAAGATGTCGTAACCGCGGTGACCGTCCGGTTTTACAGTTCTGCCGATGCAACGATCACCGAATCCGACACTCATCTCGGTGATGTGACCCTCAATTCGGTCCCGTCAGGAGGGGAAGTTTCCTTTTCAGAGTCTCTGAAGATAGCCACCTCCTTGTCCGCCGGTTCGTACTATTTCGGATTTATCGTGGATACCGACAATGCTGTAACAGAAGAGGATGAGAATAATAATGCTACGGAAGGGAGCCTCGTAAAAAGTTACACTGCAACTGCTGCTGCGGTCGATCTTCACCCTGCTACATTTGAACCGACCCGATCGGTGTTTGCCGGAGATGCCTACACCTTCTACGGCTCGGTCAGAAACAGCGGCTCCCAGGATATAAACGAAACCGTCTATTCGCAGATTTTTTTCTCGGTAGATTCCACAATTACGACCGATGATGAACAAATAGGCAAGGGCAGGGTCACCTTGATTCCGGGGGGGGACACAGTCGGGTTCAACGCGGAGGTGAGAATACCCGATGATGTGCCGTCCGGGACCTACTACGTCGGTTTTATCGCGGACTCCGACGACCGTATCGCCGAATCGAATGAGACCAACAATAGTGTCGTACAGCAGATTACGGTAGGGGGGATAGGCGGTACCTATGATGTAAAACCGTGGACATTTACAACGCCAACTGACGTTTTACCCGGCAATTCCTACACTTTTTCCGGTACCCTGGCAAACGGAAGTACGACGACCACCCCGAATTTTCTTGTCGCATTCTACGCATCGGACGATACTATCATTGAAGCGACCGACACCTTGCTGGGTGTTTTCAGCTTCCCTGTTGTAGCCCCAAGCGATACAAATCCCGATTTTCAGAAAACCTTAACCATTCCGGAGGACATTCCGGCCGACGCGCAATATTTCGGCTACATCGTGGACGCTGCAAACGATATACCGGAGACGGATGAAACAAACAATATTACTCCAACCAATATGGTAAACTCGTTCTCCATGGTAAATGTGGATTTGAAACCCTACTCCTTCTCCTCTCCCGCGCTGGTCCAGGCCGGTGAAACCTACGGTTTCTCCGGAACGGTTTCCAATGCGATCGGCGGTGCGGTATCAGAAACCGTAACAATTCAGGTCTACCTCTCATCGGACACTTTTATCGGTCCGCCCGACACCCTCCTCGGTTCCACAACGTTAGGCAGTTTCGATGCATACAATAAGGCAGATTTCAGCTGTTCATTTGATGTCCCCGGTTCGCTCTCCGGGCCCGGCTACTTCGGCTACCTCATCGACACCGGCGGTGCTGTAGAGGAGGTAAATGAAAGTAACAATAAAACAACCGGTACCCTGGTCCAATCGTATGCGCTGGTATCGATCGAAACAATCGACAACGATGAAGGTGTAGGAGCGCAGTGTTCGATGGCAATCGATGGTAACGATAAGCTGCATATCGCCTATTTGGATGATCCTAACAACACGCTGAAATATGCAACCAATGAGAACGGTTACTGGCAGACCTTTTCACTGGAAGACGGAATTTATGAAGGGAGGGACAATATCGACATTGCGGTGGACAGCCGGAACAACCATCATATCAGCTTTATCAAAGGCTCGAATGATAATTCGGTCAATCTCCTGAGTTCTAACCCTTCGGGATGGTCCCCTCAGACGCTTGTATCGGCCAGTTGGGACAGAGAATATAGAAGCACCTCCATTGCGATAGACAGCGGAGATATGTTCCACCTCGGAGTTGCCGGCAAAAGCACTAATCCGTTATCGTTTAATGACGGGCGGCTGTGGTACCTGACTGATGAATCCGGCAGTTGGAACACCGTGCAACTTGATGTATATGACGGCAGTATAATAGAAAGTTCGATCGCCCTCGACTCCTCGAATAATGCGCATATCACCGGCACTTACGGTCCACAATCAGTGCGCTACACTACGAACGAAAGGGGTTCCTGGCCTGAAGACGCTGAATATCTTTTGGATGGTGGTGAAACTGCTTCGATAATAGTCGATTCTACCGGAATCATCCATATTACTTGTGTGAAAGATGGGGAGTGGCTCTACTACATAACCGATGATGAAGATTACAGCATCGGTACGGGATGGAAGAAGCATGGAATAAAATCGAATCAGATTATTTTGACGCCCTCGATTGCAGTTGATAGCACAGGAGCGAGACATATTTGTGCAGGTCAATGGCCGGAGATGTCACTGGGATATTGCGTTTATAGAGGCGATGCCTGGAAATTTTACGACATTCCGCTTTTAGGACCGCATCGTTGTACCATGGTTATTGACAGCAATGACGATGTTCACATCTGCTTGTGGAATGCAGTGCAAGGATTAGAGCATATCAAAATCGATTATTAGACAACAACATATGCCCGGAAGAAAAGCGGCCGACGGAAACCACAATTCGCAGCACTACCTAACCATTTCACTTTCTTTACAAGGATGGTATGATGCAAGACCGAAAAGAACTGCACCGTACGCGGAAAAGGAGAAGAGGAGATGACATCATTGAAATGGGGACTAATCGGCACAGGGAAGATAGCCGTTGCGTTCGCGCATGGTTTGGAACAAACGGATTCAGGAGCGGCAGTTGCCATCGGTTCTAGAAAAAAAGAGACAGCGGACGCTTTTGGAGACAGATTCGATATCCGTAAACGATACGGCAGTTATGAAGAATTACTTGCCGATGAAGAGGTCGAAGCAGTTTATATATCGACTCCCCACCCGTTTCATGCTCGTTGGGCCGTAAAAGCGGCGGAGGCGGGCAAACATGTCTTGTGTGAAAAACCGTTGGGTCTCAATCACGGAGAAGGAATGGCCGTGGTCGAAGCCGCCAGGGAAAATAATGTTTTCTTCATGGAAGCGTTCATGTACCGATGTCATCCCCAGACTGTAAAACTGGTCGAGCTGCTGAAGGAAGAGATAATCGGGGAGGTGCGCATGATAAAAGCCTCATTCGGGTTCGATACCGGAGGGGCGGCCGATCCGGCCGGTCGATTGTTCGATCCCGCAATGGGCGGAGGCGGCATACTGGATGTCGGCGGTTATCCGGTCTCTATTTCCCGTCTTGTCGCGGGTATTGCGGCAGGGAAACAGTACGCCGATCCAACGGAGGTATCGGGAAGCGGTACAGTGGGAGAGACGGGCGTTGATGAATGGGCTGCAGCCGTCCTGAGGTTTGACAATGGGACCGTCGCACAAGTTTCTACGGGAATACGCGCTCAATTGGAGAACAATTTGGAGATTTTTGGAGAGAAGGGCAGGATCTTCCTCCCTAATCCGTGGGTCGCTGACCGGCAGGGACCCGATCCCGGCACCATAATCGTCACTTTAAAAGGGGAAGCCCCTCGGACCGTCGATATACCGGCCGACCGCACCAGTTACGCTTACGAAGCGGAAAAGGTGGCTGAAGCGGTGGCGGCAGGTAAAAAGGAGGCGGCATGGCCTGCAATGCAGTGGAACGATACGTTGGGCAACCTGAAAACGATGGATGCGTGGCGCCAGGCTATCGGCCTTGTCTACGACGCGGAAACAGAAAAAGACCGCAAGCCGGTCCGAGGAACGCTTCGTGTTCGAGATGACGCTCCCATGGTATACGGGAAAATTGACGGCTTAGAGAAACGTGTCAGCCGGCTGATCATGGGGTGTGACAATCAGCGTACATTCGCCCACGGTGCCGCGGTGTGGGACGATTGGTTTGAAAGGGGAGGGAACGCTTTCGATACCTCCTGGGTCTACGGTGTGGGCACGATGGAAAAACTGCTGGGCAAGTGGATAAAGGCGAGAAACGTTCGAGACGACGTCGTTGTAACCGTCAAAGGGGCGCATACTCCCCGTTGTCTACCCGATCTTATGATCGAAGATTTTCATAAATCGCTCGAGAGACTTCAACTCGATTATGCCGACATCTACATCATGCACCGCGATAATCCTGAGGTATCGGTTGGAGAGTTCGTCGATGCGCTTAACGAGCTGGCGGGAAAGGGACTGGTCCGCGGTGTGTTGGGCGGTTCCAATTGGAGCATGGAAAGGTTCGCGGAAGTTAACCGATACGCGGCGAAAACGGGGAAGAAGGGATTTTCCATATTGAACAATAATCTTTCTCTTGCGCGCATGGTCCATCCGGTGTGGGCGGGCTGTATTCACCTGTCTGATCCTGTTTCAAGGGCGTTGCTCGAGGAACGGAAGATCACTCATTTTGCCTGGTCGAGCGGCGCGAGAGGATATTTTCTTCCGGAAAATGAGCGCATGAAACTGGGTGAGGATAATTTCCGCTGTTGGGACGCCGATGATAATCGGGCCCGGCGTGAGCGGGCCTGCGAGCTGGCGGATAAAAAAGGATGCACTCCTCTCAACATCGCAACAGCGTACGTCCTTAATCAACCGTTCCCCAGTTTTGCATTGGTGGGGCCGCGAACCATTCATGAAACGGCAACCATTATGCCCGCTTTCAACGTGGAGTTGGACCGGGAAGAGATCGAGTGGCTTTGGGGGGACGAATAAGATGATTCTTCACGTGAAAACGAAGGGCGGTCCCCTCATGGAATATGGGATCATGATTCCTTCCGCACCGAATAAAGTGGACAGGATATTGGAAGATTTGAATTCACGGCCCTGTTTCGGGGACCGTTTCAACGGAGGACAGGCGACTCCCCGGCTTATCGAGTGGGACGGGACAGAGATTACCGAACAGGACCTGCGAAGGGTCCATTCCGATGACTATGTCGACCGGCTATTCTCGGACGGATTGGAAGAGGTCCTCATCGACGCATTTGAACTACGCGCGCCGGACGGAAGCTATAATCGATACGATCCCGTCCGAGCGAAACGGCCTCTTACCGAAATTCTCAATCGTACGCTGAAGAATGCGGCCGGTACTTACCACTGTTGCAGGTTGGCCCTCGAAGAAGGCTTCTTTTTTTTCCTTGGCGGCGGAGCGCACCATGGTCATTACAATTTCGGTCACGGATTTTGTCCCGTCAATGATGCCGTTATCGCGGTCAGGAGGCTGCAGGCGGAAGGAAAGGTCGAAACCGTCTGGATCATCGATGTTGATGTTCATAAGGGGGACGGGACGGCGGCGTTAACGCAGGGAGATGATTCGGTTATTACCGTGAGTGTCCATATGGCACACGGTTGGCCGCTGGACCTCCCCCGTTACGATTCCAAAGGCAGAGAACATCCTTCCTACATTCCAAGTAATTTCGATGTCCCTATCGATTTCGGAGAAGAACATCTGTATGTTCCTCGGCTACGAGATACCTTGGATTCACTGGCACGGTTGCCTAATCCGGACCTTGCCGTGGTACTCTCCGGCGCTGATCCGTATGAACATGATGAACTGCCGTCGACCCAACCCCTCAAACTGAAGCTGGAGCAGCTGTTCGAACGGGACATTGCCATATTCGATTTTCTTACCGGCTTAAATATTCCGCGTGCATATCTCATGGCAGGAGGCTACGGAGCACGTGCCTGGGAACCGTACCCGCCGTTCCTCGAGTATGTATGTGAAAAACTGTACGGAATTTCGACTTGACGCACATTGAATTTACTCACCCATTCAGTACCTATTGACAGAGCTGTAACAGAATTAGTGGAGCGTATCAGGTTGAGTACGATAAAGAGCATTCCTTTAATAGATGCATTTATTGCCTCGTGTGCCGGGAGTGTCGATGTGGTCAAGGGAAAAGAAAAACAAAAGAGATTGCAAAAATATCGATTTTAGCTGTATCCCGAGTTATCCCAGGTTCAAACGATTGTTATGTGGAGGGTGGTGATGATGCTCGCGTGGAAAAAAACATCGTGGAGAACGACGTGGCGGTGGGTATCCGTCTGGCGGACGGAGGAGAATACCGTGCCGATTGGGTCGTTTCGGCTGCCGACGAACGCACCACAATATTCGATATGCTGGAAGGGAAGTTCATTGATGATGAGATCAAGAACAGATATGAAAATCCGTGTCCGTTCCAACCGTTTGTCTATGTCGGTCTGGGGGTTGCGCGCGAATTCGAGGATTTGCCGGCATCGATCGGGGGATTGACTTATCCGTTGGACAGACCGATTACTATTGCAGGCAAAGAAGAAAAAATTAAGACCGTCCGCTCCTACAGCTTCTACCCTACGACGGCATCGAAAGGGAAAGACGTTCTTATCGTACAGTGCGAGACCGACTATGATTTCTGGAAAAATCTCGGAGAAGACCCGGAGCGGTACAAAGATGAGAAAGAACGCATTACCGCGGATGTGGTTACCGGAAGAGTATAACGGTCTTTCGCTCCTTTGCCCTGGCGGACAAGAATCCGCTTTATAGCTCGTTTAATATCGGTTATTCGAAGTAAAACAATTTCGCTGACCCGTAAACCTGATGAATAAAGGAGCATCAGCATGGTTTTGTTTTTCAGATTGCGGTAGGACAGAAATTGTTTTGCATTTCGATAATAATGTTCCTGAATTTGTTGACTGAACCCCCGAAGTGCAAGGTCCCTTTTGCAGTGGGAAAGAATAAGTTCCTTTGATTCCTTCTTGGAAAAAGATTCCTAAGGATAACCAATTGTTTTTCTTTTATAAAATACGAAGCCGCCGCCTTCAGGCGGTTTTGTTCAACGTTCCCGTGTTATGTGACGATTCGAGAATCTTTACGATGCTTTGACATGGGGTATCTTCTCTAATTCGTGTGCTATTTTTCTCTTTTCTTCTCTCAAATCAAATTCAT
>CAZJBZ010000206.1:0-8252 GCA_964543975.1 uncultured Spirochaetales bacterium | reverse complement strand
ACAGAGAAGGGCTTTACAGCATAAGAATCAATTCGCAATGGAGGATTTGTTTTCAATGGCAGAATGGAAATGCATTGAACGTAGAAATTGTGGATTACCACTAACAGGAGATACTAATGGAAAGACTTAGAAATATACATCCGGGAGAAGTATTACGGGAAGAATTTCTTGAACCATTTGATATTACCGCATACAGGTTAGCAAAAGAAATAAAAATACCCCAAACACGAATTTCACAGATACTACAAGGCCGACGCAGAATAACAGCAGATACGGCCTTGAGGCTTTCTGAGTTTTTTGGTAATTCCGCACAATTCTGGTTGGGGCTTCAAGATGACTATGATCTTGAAGAAGAGCGGTCAAAGATTGGAGATGAATTGAGTGGAATCCAAAGGATGAAAGTTTCATAATCGGTCAAGCTTCCGATAACAAATAGCAGTCTCGGCAAGCGCGTTGTCATATGAATCCCCAACGCTGCCGACTGATGGGTCGATTCCAGCGTTGGATAGTCGTTTAAGAATATCGGATAGACAGAAAGTGAACCGCCCCTAAAAGAAAAATTATTTTTTTGGTATGAAAAAAGTAGACGCCGGCAAGCGGTAAGGATACAATGGAGGGCGGGTATATGGTGACGAGATATGCATCGGATGTTACAGTCGAGACCGGAAGAACAAATCACACTGCCGATAAAGAGAATTCGAAAACATACTGATAACATCTTCATCGCCAATGCTGTGATCGGGCTTGCCGGGGCCGGAGTCATCTCAGCGATCGTTTTGATGGTGCTCAAGGCGTACGTGTTGCTCCTCGCCGTCGTTATGATCGATTTTGTCCTCATTGGTTCGGCGTCAATCGTACAGAGACGACTGCTGCTGTTGACCGATGAAGGCATCAACCCGCGTGAACTTCGATCACTTCGGAAAAACAAGAGAAAAGAACGGCAAGAAGACCCCATCGTTTTAGCAGAACGGAAAATGAGAAGGCTTCTGTATGTCCTCATCGGATGTACGGCAATCGTGTCGATCGCCGTTTACGACTTTTTTGTAAACGATGCCGAGCTGTTGGATAACATCATCCAAACCTATATTCCCACGATAAAGGAAAAAATTTTTAATCCCAATTGGTTCCGTTGGGGTGAATAAAGGCTTTGACATCCTTGCAAGCTCGGATGTTTTTGAAGGCCTTGTCCCACTCCTCCAGTGAATACCTGCCGGTAATGAGAGAATCCAGATCGAAGACCCCGGCTGTGATCAATCGGACCGCCCGTTCCCACGTTTCGGCCCCGTTCCAGCTCCACGAACCGGCGATGTTAAGCTGGTAGAGAGAGACGGCATCGAGATTGACGGTTAACGGTTTGCCCCACAGGCTTATGAATGAAATGACCCCGTTACCGCCTCTCCCTTCGGGGGACCGGCGGGCGCAGTCTATTGCGTGCCGCACTCCCTTCTCGGAGGCGGAACACTCCAAGACAAAATCGGCCCCCCTTCCCCGGGTCAAATCCAAAACCGCTTCCTCCGGCCCGTCCTCAGAATAGAGGACCAGATCGGCACCCACCTGTTTGCCGATTTCGAGCCGCTTTTCATCCTTTTCCTTCAGTCCGATCAAAATAACCGATGCCGCACCCCGCAGTTTCGCGAACTCGACACCTAAGAGCCCCATCGGGCCCGGTCCGACCACAACCACATGATCACCGGCCTTGACGTTGTTTCGTTCCTGCATACTGTGAAGGGTCGCCACCACCGGTTCCGTAAAACAGGCATGGTCCAACGGAACATACTCGGGATAAACGTACACTTCGTCCTCGGGTATCGCTATATAGGCCGCGTACGCACCGTCCCTGGTCACACCAAGCCACCCGTCCTTGGTTTCTATATCGGAAACAATAACATTACCCGCGCTCACCTTTTTCACGTTTTTACCGACATCTTCGACAATTCCGGAATATTCATGCCCAATGGTCACGGGTGCCTCATAAAAATGGTTATCTTCCTCAATCAGCAGATCACTGCCGCACACTCCCGCCGCCCAAACCTTCATCAAGACTTCATCATCTTTTATTTCAGGGAATGGGACATCCTCAATAACCAAATTACCCGGACCGTGTTTCGTTTTACGAAGCGCTCTCATACGATTCCTCCATTTTTACATTGCTTTTTTCATAATCAAATTGTATTCTATTTCGGCCTGTTACGTAAAGAAATAAACATGAGAATAATTACTAAATTAACACCTCGGAAAGTATTAATCCTCAGCCTCATGGTCCCGTTCATGATGATCGTTGTGAACAACGCGATGTTCAACGTTGCTCTTCCGGTTATACGGAAAACCTTTGCCATGAAAGCCGACACGACGGCTTGGCTTGCCGCGGCGTACACACTTCCTTTCATGCTGTTTATGCCGCTATTCGGCAGACTTGGTGACGCGCTGGGAAAAAAAACACTCTTTCTTTTAGGAATAGTTATCTTTAACGCGGGGACGATCCTCTGTATGGCCGCAACCACCATTCCCATGGTAATGGTGGGAAGAATAATCCAAGGGATCGGGGGCGGAAGCGTTCATCCCATGTGTATGTCTATTATTACCGATCATTTTGAGCCGCGAGAGCATGGCAACGCATTAGGGACCTGGAACTCCATTGGTCCGATCACAGGCCTGCTGGGGCCCGCGTTAGGCGGAATATTGATCGATGTCTTCGGCTGGCGAATCGTCTATCTACCGATTTTGGTAACCGGGGTCTGCACATTCATAGTCATCAAACTGAGCATAGTATCCGACAGGGAGCCCCGGACGCAATTCTCTTTTCGCTCTTTCGATTGGTGGGGTGTCCTCTTTCTCTGTCTTATGGTCGTTTCATTGGTGTTCTTTACCTCCAGCAGACCCATAACCGGAGTGCCTCCCTTTCAAGATTGGCGTATCGGAATTGCTGCAGTAGTGACGGCCGTCCTTTTTATTGGACGGCAACTCCGCCGGGACGATCCTTTTGTGGACCTCTCAATTTTTAAGAACCGGATGTTCACTCGAGCATCGCTGGGAGTGAGCATACGAATGTTCACCATGAGCGCGATCAATATTCTGGTCCCCCTCTACCTCTTTGATATTCTCAACTTCAAGGCGACCTCAACCGGGTTGATACTCATGCTCCATGCCGGCTTTCTCTTAATCACCATGAAAATCGGAGGAACTATCGCCGATCGATGGACAATGGGACCGGCGGTGGCCCTCGGGCTTCTGACACAAGCAATAATGATGGTCTTTTTAGGACTCTTGCCCCAAGGAATACATCCAAGTTTCGTATTCATAGTGGTGGCCGCACACGGTTTAGGGGCCGGTTTTTCTCTCGCCTCGCTCCACAAAGCGGCGATGGGGAATACAACAAAAGAACAGTCCGCTTCGGCTGCAGGACTGTATTCGATGATTCGGTTTGCCGGTGTTCTCTTCGGTACCGCGTTAGGCGGCGTCATTCTCCAGACCGGATTCGATCGAGGGTTACCGATGCTCAAAGCGTATCAGGTCTCTTTTCTCGTTTTTGCCGGGGTCGCTCTCATCGGTGTCATTTTGAGTCTGGGCATGAAAAAACGTTGAATAAGGTTTACACGACCCCTAAGGCGGACCAAAAAAACCACTGGAGCCCGGAAAACGAGATATTCTCCCGCCGGGTCCCGGGCCCAAATCTGTCTCGTATTCGAAAAAGTATCACTTATTCTCGTATCGGTAGGTCCGCACCGTTTTTCAGATAAAGGGGAAACCGTTCCAGCGGTGTTTCCACCTCAATCCACCGGCCGCCCTGCTGTTTTTCACCGGTCCACGCATCGGTCCATTCGGCACCTTTGGGAAGATAGACCTTCCGGGAATATTGCTGATATTCGGTCACTGGGGCCGCTAAAATGTCGGGACCGAAGAGAAGCTCGTCGTCTCTATCGTAACAGGTCGCATCTTCGGGGAAATCGTAGAAGAGCGGCCTCATGGGAGGCGTTCCCGTCTCATGGGCGGTTTTCATCTGTTCCATGATGTAGGGGCGAAGCCTTTCCCGGATAAAGAGCAGATCCTTAATAATCTCATACTGCTTCTCACCGAACGACCACACCTCGTTGTCTCCGGCATTCTTCACGTCCCACGAATTCCTGAAACCGTGCAGACGGAATACCGGGCAAAACAGTCCCCATTGAAACCAGCGGACGATCAGCTCTTTGAAAACGGGATCGTTGATGTCGCCGTTGAAAAAGCCGCCGATATCGGTCGTCCACCACGGGATTCCGGCCATGGCAATATTCAACCCGTTTTTAATTTGGTCCCTGAGCGTTTTAAAATCGGAGAAGATATCCCCAGACCAAACGCAGGCACCGTACTTCTGGCTCCCCGCCCACGCACTGCGGCACAAGTTTATCGGAAGCTCTTCACCGGCCTCTTTCATTCCGTCGTAAAACGCCTTCTCCTCGTACAGCGGATAGAGGGAAGAGACCTTTGCACCGTTACCCAAGTAGTAGCGCATATTTTCGTTGTCGTAGGGATGGACTTCCGGTTCACACTCATCAAGCCAGAAGAGGCGGACACCTCTGTCGAAGTAGTTCTTCTTGCAGATGTTCCAGACAAACTTTCCGGCTTCCGGGTTCAGGAAATCGACAACATGAAGATATTTAACGTCTTCATAGGTATCGGTAAACCGCATGAAGACGGGAAGGTTCCTTTCCGATCGTACAATGTAGTCTTTCTCCAGCATCTCAGTGAAGTGACTGCTGGTCGCGTTGACCATGGGCCAAATCGATACCATGGTCTCGATTCCCATCTCCTTCAACTCTTTCAGCATCCCTTCAGGGTCGGGCCAGCATTGGGGATCGAAATCCCACTCACCCATTTTCGCCCAGTGGAAGAAGTCGATAACGATGACCGACATGGGAAGCCCCCGCTTTTTATGCTCCTTTGCAACGGTCATCAATTCGTCTCGCGTCCGGTACCGCAGTTTACACTGCCAGAAGCCGGAAGCCCATTCGGGCATCATAGACGGATAACCGGTCAACCGCGCGTATGCTTCCATGACTTCCGCCGGAGTATCGCCGTTGAAGACAAAATAGTCCAACTGATCGGTCTCTTCGGCAGTCCAGTAGGTCCCGTTGTTTACCAAGTGAACATGACCGTAGGCGGGGTTGTTCCAGAAAAACCCGTACCCTTTGGAAGAGTAGTAGACCGGAACGATGGTGTGCGAGTTCATCTGGCGCAGTTCAAGGTTGCATCCTTTCTGATTAAAAAAGCCCTGTTGATTATGGCCTAATCCATAGAACTTTTCTTCCGGGTCGGCGACAAACCGAGCTTCAACCTTATAACTGGAACCTGCAATCGATTTAATTCTGTGCCCTGGATCCGGAAGAACGACTCTCGACTGTTTTTCTTCGAGAAGCGTTTTCCCTGTTTTTGAGTCAAAAAATTTGATCGGTGTTTCGGCAACTCCGATCAGCTCTTCTTTGCCCTTTTCAAGCGCTACCGATATCTTACCGTTCTTGAGGGTTATTTCTTTCTCATTTTCTTCGCTGGACGTGCTGAGGTTGCCTTGTTTCGGTTCAATGGCCCAATCGTACGGTTTCAATTCGTGTTCTTTTGTGCACCGCACTCTGATGCAGTTAGGCGACCACGCTTCGATGCGCAGATATTCGCCCCGGCCCCGCTTTTCAATAAAATCTTTGCCTTTCGTAAATACGTCTGCCATAAACAGCTCCTCACTTGTAATTGGAAAACCCAATTACCTTAAACGTTTAAATTGTCCCGATAATTGTACACAAAAAACGATTATTGATGCAACTGCGGCTGAACTGCTTTGGAAAAATTAACCCTGTTTTGCACCTTTCGGGACCACTCGCTGTCGACTCGGATGACCGGCGTGAATGTTTCCGGCCTCAATATAGTGGTCCAATAACTGAATGGAGGTAGCTTCATCGTTTTTACTTCCGAAAAACATCGTTCCCAGACAAAGGGAACTCACCTTTTCGCCCGTTTTTCCTAATTTAATTGTTTTCAATATGAGGCTCCCGGTTGGTGGAGATATCATCGCCCAAAATAATGAGAAAGAGGTGACCCCATACAAGGAGTTTGTGCCCTCCTTAGAGAATGAAACGCAAATCGGGGAGACGGTCACCGTTACTTTGGAGAACGACCGACCGACTTAAAAGTATCGCCCCGCTAATTTGATCACAGGACGGGGTGTTATAACAGGTAATTTGCATTTTACCGAAACAATCGTTAAGTTTATTATTAAAGATTGTGTTGAAGATCCCGAAAATGGTTCCCAACAACTGCCGGTGAGGAGGCACTCCAATGAAAAGAGAAGCATTCTTATACGAAAAAATGAGCGATAAAAAAGTACAGTGTAATCTTTGTCCTCATAACTGCTCGATTAACAACGGACAATTCGGCATCTGTGGTGTCCGCAAAAACGAAAACGGGACCCTCGTGACCTATGCATATTCCAATCCCATTGCGGTTAATGTTGATCCGATTGAGAAAAAACCACTCTACCATTTTCTGCCGGGGACCTGGAGTTTTTCTATCGGTACGGCGGGATGTAATTTTAAGTGCTCCTTCTGCCAAAATTGGAGGATATCGCAGATAACCGATTCACTGAAGGCCTATTTCGATCGCTCTGACCTTCCTCCGGAGTCGGTGGTTGAAAGGGCACAGGATGAAAACTGTAAATCCATTGCCTATACCTATACCGAACCGACCATTTTCTTCGAATACGCGTATGAGACCGCGCAAAAAGCCTATCAAGCCGGCCTGAAAAACATCTTTGTAACAAACGGGTATATAACTCGAGAAGCGGTCGATATGATCGGGCCCCATTTGGATGCCGCAAATATCGACCTGAAAAGCTTTCGTGACGACTTTTATAAACGGACCTGCAAAGGCAGGTTGCATCCGGTCTTGGACACCATCCGCCATATGCATGAATTGGGTATTTGGATCGAAATAACAACGCTGGTCATCCCCAATGAAAACGATTCGGAAGAGGAACTGGATGGAATCGCCCGATTCATCGCTGAAACGGGAAAAGAGATCCCTTGGCATATAAGCCGGTTTTTCCCTCAATACAGATATACTCACGCGGAGCCTACTCCGATAGCGACCTTACGACGTGCTGAAAAGCTTGGAGAAAAACAGGGATTGGAAAACATCCACCTGGGGAATGTTTAAGGAGCACTGACCTGTAACCCGTCGACCAGCATTGTCCCTTCTTCGACGATAAAACCGGCTGCTCCTGAGGGATAGTCGTCATCATGGGCGGTGGCGAGTGTTTTTCCGTTCACCGAAAGGGTAAATGTGTCACCTTCGGCCGTCAATTTCATATTAATTCTCTCATCCTGCCGATAGGAAAAGGGAACGTCGGCAAGCACCTGAACGTTTCCATCGTTCCTTTTAATTATCGACGCTTTTGTACCGTCATGCAGAAGAGCGGCGTAATAGCGTCGATGCCCTCTTGACCGGACCACCAGCCCCCCCGCCTTATGGACGGTGAACATGATACCGGATGCGACGGAATAATTCTTCCACTCCCGGGTCCCAATCGTGACCACGCCGTTGTCTTCAGGATGGGAAACACAGAGCATATTGGTAAAATCGGGAGAAAGGTGTTTCGCCGAAGAAACCCACGAATGAAGCAGATACTTCGAGAGTTTTCTGTTCGGGGAAATGATGGGACCGCTGATCGAAAAATCTTTCGGCGCACCGGCCCAATCCATACGGAGAAGGGCCATTTTTCCATCGAGCCTACGGTCCGAGGCAAGCTTCAAGCCGAGTCGAAAAATGGGCAGTCCATTCGTATTCGGTACTCTCCATTCCATCGCGTTCTCCCCTTTTTGCAGGGTGTAAACCGGACTCTCCAACCGCTGGGGGTTATCTTCCCGATCGAAATAGAGAACATAAAATTGCAGTGAGGGAGGAGTTTCATCAAACGTTTTTATAACAGCCGTTACGGTCTGGCTGGAATAGAGGACAGGACTTGCCGGTGTATTATAGTGCTGATGTCCGGTTGAAAAATCGACAAACGTAGGAGTAGAGACGACTCCCGCTCTTCCCTTGGCAAGTGCTTTGTAGTGTATCACCAGACCGTTCTCATCCGTTTCCTGATTGAGGTTCCCTACCTTATAGACCGCCTGTGCCTCGGTATAGTAGGGGCATGGAACAAACCCTTGAACGGAGCCGGGATATTCGAACCCGTATCGGGGAAGGTCGGCGGGGGTCCCGGGGGAGGACCCACTTGAAGCGTG